>NZ_JASNGE010000027.1:0-65874 GCF_030164735.1 Bacillus sp. RB3 | reverse complement strand
GCCAATAACATCATTGGAAAACGAATAAGGCGTATAGAACTTGATAAATCATAATTAGAAACAATAAATGAAGCAATGGCTGTAATAGATACGATAATAACCATAACGTTACTAACAAGACCAGCTTGAACAGCCGCCTGCCCAATTACAATCCCTCCAACAATCCCAATGGTTTGTCCAATTGGTTGTGGTAAGCGAATACCAGCTTCACGTAGCATTTCTAGTGTAATTTCCATTATAAAAGCTTCCAATAAGGGAGAGAAGGGGACCTTGACTCTTGACGTTGCAATAGAAGTGTATAAATCTATAGGAATAATTTCAAAGTGAAAAGAGACGATAGCAATATAAAATGCGGGTAAAAAAATCGCTATAATAAATCCTGCAAATCGTAATAAACGAAAAAACGATGCAATGAGCCAATGAATATTATAATCATCTGGAGTTTGAAAAAATCCAATCAAATTCATAGGAACAACCATTGCACCTGGGGATCTATCCAACAACACTGCTACTTTTCCATCAAGGATATGATTTGAAATCGCATCTGGACGTTCGCTTAAATAAGCCTGTGGGAAAGGAGTCCAATTTTGATCCTTTGTAAAATTAGACAGTTCTCCAATGCTCAATACCGCATCCGTTTTAATATTACAGATTCTAGTTTCTATTTCTTGGACTACATCTGCGCTTGCTACATCACCTAAGTAAATCAAATAGACTACAGAAGTGGCTCGTTCTCCAATCGTCAGCTTTTTAATTTTTAACTCTGTAGAAGGAATATAACGACGAATAAGGCCTATATTTTTTGTGGCATTCTCAATAAATCCATCATGTGAGCCTTTAATAGTAACTTCTGAAATCGGTTCTTGAATGGATCTTTCTGCCCAGCCTTTTGTATTTATTAAAAGTGACCGCTTTTCTCCCTCCATAAACAGTACACATTGACCCTCAAGTAATCCTTCTTTAATTTCATTCCATGTATATACTATTTTGGTATGAGTAGCGATAATATTAGAAGTAAATATTTGACTGTCTTCATTTACTTTTTGTAATAATGGTGTAACAACATTGGTTTTTAATGCAACACCATCTGTAAGGCCTTCAAAATAATATAGTAAAATATTTGTGTTTGTTTTTAATTGCAAAGGATGTTCAATCAAATCTGCACTAATATCAAAGATGTTATCTAGTGTATCTTTAAGTTTTTGTAAGTTACTCGTTTGGATCTTTTCAATGGTTTTATCTGTCTTAGTTTCTAAGGTTTCTTCAATTAAGGACATGAGTTCACCTCTTAATATGTATAATAGTCCGTTTTTTTATTATTATTTTTCTATAATTAAATTTTATTCATTGAATTTAATTATTTTGAGAGGGATAAAGTAGAAAGTAGTTTTAAACTATCCTCACTTTCAATTCATTTAGGATATCTGCATAGTCCTTACGGTTAGAGGCCTTATCGCTTCATTCTTTAGATTAATACTTGCGTTAATCTCCCTATCATGGTGTGTACGACAAGTAGGGCAGTATCATAGAGTTTAAACGTCTTTGTTTTGATATCCACAACAAGATCATAATTAGATCGAAGCAAATGTTTTCAATACGACAATGACTTGTTTGCCGTACCACTTGGGTTTGCATTCTAACATGGCTCGAAACTGTGACCATGATACCTCACTAATTGCTTTTGCTAACCTATGATTCTTTAATATATTCAATACTTGCAAATCCTATATATCGATAACATCATGATTTTTGATGATCTCATTTGAGATTTTGTGCAAGTAGTATTTTCTATATGTTCATGAATTCTAGCTACTTTTACTCGCTATTTATTCCAGCGAGAAGATTCTTTCGTTCTTCTAGAAAGAACACGCTGTGCTTTCGCCAGCTTATCTTCTAATGATCGGAAAAACTTTGGATTTTTATAGTGTGTTCCATCTGACAAAATAGTGAAATCTTATAATTCCACAGCCATTTCAATGTAAGAATTTGTTTTTGGAAGTTCTTGCACTTCTGTTTCAACTAATAGTGACACGATTCATCTCCCATTGGAGTTCTTTGAGGAAGGAGTCTTCTAGGAAAAAATGATAATTATTTATTAAAATTTCAATATACGAATGTTAAATTTTAAAAAATCTGTGTATTTTCATTAATTGATTTTATGAAATTTGGGGATTTATATAATTTAATCCACTTAAAACGGTATTTTAAGTGGATTAAGAAATTATTCCCATTTTTATTTTTCTTTATTTTCTAATAACATATGCTATAATGAAAAAAACTAAAATTTCGACATTTTTCGTCAAAAAAGGAGAGTGTTCTATGAAACAATCGTTAACTTTTAAAGAAACAATCCCTATTGGACTTATGCTGTTTGCAATATTTTTTGGTGCAGGTAATATGATATTCCCTCCATTATTAGGATATTCATCTGGAACGAATATTTGGATATCGATTTCGGGATTTGTTGTGAGTAGTATTGGACTTCCATTACTAGCCATCGCTGCTATTTCCCTTTTTGGTGGAAATGTTAGTACCCTTGCTAGTAGGATTCACCCCGCCTGTGGTGTTATTATCCCTCTTATCATTTATTTAGCAATTGGCCCTTTTTTCGCCATTCCTCGTACAGGCACTGTTTCATATGAAATGGCAGTTGCCCCCTTTTTAAGTAACACCATGCAAAATCAATGGTATATATTACTCCTATACACATTTTTATATTTCGCTATAACGTATTATCTATCTTTAAATCCCTCTAAATTGGTAGATAGAATTGGAAAATATTTAACCCCGCTGTTACTAATCATGATTAGTATTATTATTGTTAAAGCAATTTCTTCACCAGTTGGATCTATTTCAACACCCTCTGATTCATATCAGGAAGCTCCTTTTTTCAAAGGATTTATTGAAGGATTTTTAACAATGGATGCCCTTGCTGCTCTCGTATTTGGAATTATCGTAATTAACGCTATAAAAGAAAAAGGTGTTACAAATAAAAAATCCATTGCTAAATCTACTATAGTAGCAGGGCTTATAGCCGCACTTGGATTATCTATCATATATATATCACTTGCTTATATTGGAGCTACTTCTCAAACATTTGGCACATTTGAAAACGGAAGTGTGTTATTAACAAATGTAGTACAACATTTATTTGGTCAATATGGTCTTTCCTTATTAGGAATTACAATGTTATTCGCATGTTTAACTACATCTGTAGGACTCGTTTCAGCATGTGGGAGATTTTTCACAACACTATTTCCAAAGATTTCTTATAACAAAATCATTTTAATTATTTGCTTATTTAGCTTTGGAGTATCAAACCTTGGTTTGTCTATGCTAATTAAACTTTCCCTACCTATCCTAATTGTTATCTATCCTGTAGCAATTGTGCTAATTATCCTCGCTTTTTTTGATCGATTTATAAAAGATAAGCAGGCTGTCTATGTTGGATCAGTTTTAGGAGCATTACTGATTAGTATAATACAAGGATTAGAAACAGCAGAACTGGCTAGTGACTCGCTGCTTACTTTCATGCAACATGTTCCTCTATATAATGAAGGAATGGGATGGGTTTTAATAGCCTTACTTGGTAGTTTGATTGGTTTGATGATTTCTAGAAGAACTAAACAATGTTCTACTACGTAAGATTATTAAGGCAATTGTAATCATTGGAACAATGTAACTCTAAAAAGGCGTCTGATTCGTGTACAAAAAGAAAATAGTATTGCGATTGGATTTTTCCTGGTAATAACATTATGGCAGCTTCTCTAAAATTTAAAGTGGTTCATGAGTAGCATTTGGGTGCTAATAAAATAATTTTTGTACATCATGTTTCCGCTTATTTTCTTTGTCAAACTGAATCCACGTTTTTTAGATAAATATATATTCGTTAAAATAAGGAGGATTAATCATATGGATTTCATCAAAGATGTAATCACTCCCATCCACAAATTCATTGGAATAGCAAATGAATTTTTATGGGGCTACATCCTAATTGCACTTTTAATTGGGATTGGATGCTATTTTACTATTCAGACAAGATTTGTACAATTTCGTTATGTTGGTGAAATGATTCGCTTACTTAGTGATGGTGCAAGTTCTTCAACTCGCAAAGCACAAAAAGAAAAAAGTGGAGTTTCATCTTTTCAAGCATTTTGTATGAGTACAGCTTCTCGCGTTGGTACAGGAAACTTAGCGGGTGTCGCAATTGCGATTTCCACCGGCGGACCTGGTGCAATATTTTGGATGTGGCTTATCGCATTAATTGGAGGAGCTTCTGCATTTGTTGAAAGTACACTTGCTCAAATATACAAAGTAAAAGATGGAAATAAATTCCGAGGCGGTCCAGCTTACTATATGGAAAAAGGATTAAATAAACGCTGGATGGGAGTTGTTTTCTCAATTTTAATTACAGTTTGCTTTGGTCTGGTATTTAATGCTGTTCAAGCAAATACAGTTACGTCAGCGTTTGAAGGCGCATTCAATCTAGAGCCTAAAATTGTCGGATGTATACTAGTTGGTTTGATCGCACTAATTATTTTTGGAGGCGTAAAACGGATTGCTCGTGTTGCAGAAATGATTGTACCATTTATGGCGATTCTTTATGTTGGTGTTGCACTATTTGTGGTTATTACAAATATTACGCAAGTTCCTATTCTATTTAAAGAAATTTTTCTGCATGCTTTTGGTATTAAGGAAGTTGTAGGCGGAGGACTTGGTGCTGCGATTCTTCTAGGAGTAAAGCGTGGTTTATTTTCAAATGAAGCTGGTATGGGAAGTGCCCCAAACGCAGCTGCGACTGCCAATGTTACTCATCCTGTTAAACAAGGATTTATTCAAACACTTGGTGTTTTTACTGATACACTAATAATTTGTAGTTGTACTGCATTTATGATTCTTCTATCCGATATGCACAATTCTACAGACCTGAATGGAATTCAATTAACACAAGAAGCATTAAAAACCCATATCGGACCATGGGCACCTACCTTTGTAGCGGTAGCAATTTTTCTATTTGCCTTTAGTTCTCTCGTTGGGAACTATTACTATGGTGAAACAAACATTGAGTTTTTAAGTGGTAGTAAGACATTATTAATGATATATCGTATTTCAGTAATTGGTATGGTAATGCTCGGTTCTATAGCAACGGTTCAAATTGTATGGGATATTGCAGATTTATTCATGGGGATTATGGCTATTTTCAACCTAATTGCAATTATTTTCCTTGGAAAATATGCTTTCTCTGCTCTCAAAGATTATATAAGACAAAAGAAAGCTGGAAAAGATCCGATTTTCTATGCAACTAGTATTCCTAATTTAAAGAATACTGAATGCTGGAACAACGAAAAAACCAAAGAAAAGATTGGTTAACAAAGATATTTACTTAAATACAGAGGAGTCAATTTCTAGGATTCTGAAGACGCACTTTTATTCAGGTCGTTTATTAAATACAGATTATGAACACAACTATCAAGTTGAGGAAATAGAGAATTTTGATAATCAGAATACAATTAATAATGAGGAAAAGGACGTATTAGTGATGCAGTGCATTCAAACAAATAACTTAGAACAATTGTTAGAGCAAGTACAAACATATACAAAAAAAGGGAAACTGGCTACTTATATCCCAGAACTAGGAAATGCGAATCTAGATGATTTAGGGATTGCAATTTATCATAAAGAGACAGATTATATTCATGCCGGTAACTCACAAACACTCTTTACACTTCAAAGTATTTCAAAAGTAATTACGCTTGCACTTGCGCTTTTAGAATGCGGCGAAGAATATGTATTTTCTAAAGTTGGAATGGAGCCAACTGGTGATCCATTTAATTCTATTATTAAATTAGAAACAGCTAGCCCCTCTAAGCCACTCAATCCAATGATTAACGCAGGGGCACTAGCAATTACAAGTATACTAGCAGGGGATAGTAATGACGAGAAGATGGAACGGATTCTTTCCTTTGTGCGTGATATTACGGATAATCCTACCATTAATTACTCTTTAAAAGTAGCCGTCTCTGAATTAGAAACAGCTTATTTAAATCGCTCTCTTTGCTACTACATGAAGCAAAATGATATTATTCATGGAGAAGTGGAGGCGTTAATGGATTTATACACAAGGCAATGTGCAATTGAGGTAAACTGTATTGATTTAGCACGGATAGGTTTAATTTTTGCAATGGATGGATATGATCCATATAGAAAAAAACAAATTGTTCCGAAACATATAACAAAAATTTGTAAAACCTTTATGGTCACATGTGGTATGTACAACGAATCTGGTGAATTTGCAATTCGCGTAGGGATTCCCGCGAAGAGTGGGGTTTCCGGTGGAATATTCGGCTGCGTAAAAGGAGAGATGGGAATCGGTATTTTTGGTCCCGCTCTAGATGCAAACGGAAATAGTATAGCTGGTATTAAAATACTAGAGCTACTTTCCTTAAAAGAATGCTGGAGTATCTTTTAGGTTTTTAGTACTAATTATATAAAGATAGATGAAAAACCCTAAATAGCATCTTACTCAAATTAAAGGGATTCTGATACAAAGTCAGCAAAAAGCTAGAAAGAGACATGGTTGAACTACTCACCACTTAACGTCCTTACGGACTTTTTGAAGTGGGAGATTCCTGCGAACACCGATGTATCCACCGGTTATCTTAGCAGGCTCTAACCGTAGTCCCTACGGTGAAAACATAAGTATCTTGTACGTTGACTCACCACGCTTCCTACTTTAGCTTGGTTTTCGCAACTTCAGCAAACGTGGGGTGAAAGAACGTTGAAGATTTTACGGTTGCAACGTTTTTCTGCAACCAACCTCATATCTTCAGTTTTCAAAGAGCAATCTGTACAAGTATATGTTAGCAAACATGTTGGCTTATGCCAACCGACATTCATGTCCCACCTAAAATTGTTGTTTCACACCTTCACATTTTTGAGGAAGGAGTCTTCTGTCAGAAACCGATAAATGAAACTGCAGTTCGTGACCAAACTGCAGTTTCATTTATATAAAATTGCATAAGATTTAATAGCGCTTAATCTAAACTTTTATCTTTTAAGAACCTTTATACCAGAATTACCTATTTACACAATGGCTGAGTGAATATATATGAAATTGGCTGGTTTCTATTCTAGACATATACTCTATTATATAGATAAATACAAATAGATTAGGGAGTTACTAGCAATATGACAGAGATAGAAATTATTAAATCAAAAGAAAAATTAACCATTACATGGCAAAGCGCAATAATAAATATTTCTTTAGAGGATATCGTTGAGGTTAATACAAATAATACTATTACGAACACTACCAAAGTGGTAAAGGTCGGTAGAGAGCTTGAATTTTCAGAAATGGTTGTTATTAGAACAAAAAAATTAGTTTATGAATTATTTACAACTAATAAATTAACACTGCTAAATAAAATCAACTTTTAACTTGCAAAAAGTTCTGATGTGAATTTTTCTAAGTATTTTATAACACAGCACGACAAGGTTCCCTATAGATAGACTATATTATCAAAGAATCTTGGCGGAGAATTAATGAATAAACTGTAATGACAGCCATGAAAAAAAGGTTTAAAAATCAATTTTAATTATATAAAAATTACACATCTAAATATGATCTTATTTAAGCCCTGTAAACTAATTATAGAGCGCTTAAATTAAAATTCATCTTCCAAAATTAGATTACCGGCATCATTATCTTTCGTCAATCGCTGATTCAAATAATTTTCTTTCGTAGTACGATCATTTTTATGACCTACTGCAGCTGCGATAATATGAGGTGGTAATCCTTTGTAATCATATAAGTACTGTACATAAAAATGTCTAAAGAAGTGAGGAGTAATTCTGATATTCTCTGTAAAGGGTAGCTGAGTATCCTTTATGATTTTAGAAATATATTGCGACAAATAATTCTCTCTATAAGCAGTATGATTTTTAGTTTGAAATACTGTTCCACCATTTCTATTCCCAATGTCTATAGGTAATCTTCTCCGCATTCGAAATGTGGCAATCCGATTAAAAATCTCCTTATTAATGGAAACAATCCGCTCATTATCTCCCTTTGTATCAACCTTTAAATAATATCGTCCTCGTATAGCATCATATTCAAGATCATCCCACTTTGCATGTGCGACTTCTGCAACACGTAACCCTGTAGTAGCTAGGACTGACAATAAAGCGTAATTGATTTCATTATCCTTGTAGTAATGAAGCAACTGTTTTACTTCCTCATATGATAACTCCCGTTTAGGTTTATGTTGTTTATTTACAGTTGTACTTAGTATCTCAACATGTAGAGGGTCCTGAATATATTGGATTTCATATAGCCATTTCAAATAGGAACGAATAACACCAAGCTTCCTACTAATTGTAGATAGCTTGTATTTATTTTTAGATTGATAGGAGATTGCCTCCTGAGACAGCCATTTTTGATAATTACGGATATGTCGTTTTCTAAGGTTTCTCCAGACTTGATCAACTTTATAATCTTTTACATCTTTCTGTAGAAATTCCGCACTTTGTTTAATAAAGAAATAAAATTGACTTAGATCACGTGCATATAGGGTTCTTGATGCATCCTTGATTCGTTTTTCTTGGTCAAAATGTGTTTGTCGATTCAAGTAGTAATACAATATTTCTTCATCTGAAAACCCCTCATATGTATATGAATCTTCTCTTTCATTATTTTCCTTTTTTAATTCCGCTTCATTTATATAATCGTGGTTCCATAATGCAATTAGGTTTGTAAAATTTTGTTTTTGTTTCTCTACGTTATCTAAAGAAGTCTCACTATGAATAGTATCAAATTCAAATTTCAATGTTATTCAACACCTTATAAATTTCTTTTATATTACATATTATAACTTAATCAATTAAAAAATAAATTACATATTAAGATTAAATTTTATAAAACAATAATTAAATAATAACTATAGAAAATCTCCCATTTTCTATGTTTATTATCTAATTTGAAAAATACTATTTTGTACATATAGTTTAATCGTTAATAAAATTGAATTTTAAAAGAAAATTAAATTAAATATTATTATATTTTGTAATCTAATATACATATCGTGTTATGTTATAATTTATTTAAAATGTAAAAATTATAAATTTCAATTTACATAATATTATTATGTAAATTACGAGGTGTGAGGAGGAATTAGAATGATTAACGTATATGAAATGACTATGACTACAAATGAAGTAAAAGATTATTTAGATATAAGTCACTTTATTTTTAATAATTTAATGAAGCAAGGAAAGCTAACACCAATCAATAAGGATACGTGGCGTTTAGATGGTAGTTTTTTATTTAGTAGAGAAGAAGTAGAAAAAGTAAAAGAAGAACGTAAAATTGAGGGGATTACTTTATACCAAGCAAGTAAAGAGTATCATATTAGTATGAATCAGCTTGAAAAATGGATAGAAGAAGGAAAGTTAGTTTATTCTTTAATAGAACATCGTAATCGACAAACGAAATTTGTGAAGGAGGAGGAGGTTCGTGAACTTGTTCAGCAAGTAGAACAAGCTAATCATATATATACATTTTCGCAGAAATATAATGTAGTATTATTTCAAAAGTTTGTAAAAGGCAATACATTGGCACGTGTTATTTCTATTCCAAAACGTGGTGATATTATAGTTCTTGATGAATTTGGAACTAATATGACACTTAGTGAGGCATTAAAAGCAGGATATGAGTCTGCTTATAAACTGTCGGATAAACCTAGAAGTCATCATCAAAGGTTTGTTAAGTTTCGTTTTCCTAAATCTGCGCAATTACGAAACAATATTTTTGACATAATCGATAATATATTACAGTACGTATCTCCAAGAAATATAAAGATTTTAGAAGAAGAGACATTTTGGTATTTTGAGATTCGTCAATCTTTAATTACATTACCACCAGGAATTCAAATGGAATGGATTGAGGAGTTAATGCCTTATATAATAGAAGGGAAAATTGTTCCAAGAATGAATCATAGCGTATATTTGGATAGTAATACAGTAACGAAGTCTGTCATACTTACAAGTAAGGAATACAAATACTTGAAAGAAATTACAAATGAAACAAATAGCTCTATTGAAGAATTTATAGCTATTGCTATTAGAGACAAGATTAATCAGCACTTACTTAAGTGAAAATGAATTTTTTAATGAATTAAAGCTGAATCTAGGTATTTTCTGTTTTACTTTTATTAAAATGCTTTTGGTGAAACGGAATAAATGTTAACCGTTCTTATTACTAAAATAATAGTTGAGATATAAAACCTGAATGTCTAGTTTGTATATCTTAAATACTTCCTATAAAGTCTGTTATCAGACTTTCGGAAGTATAGAGAAAAAATACAAAAATAGTTGTATGAATAATGTAGCGACAAATTCTCTCTATATGTATTATGTAAAAATATCTATTGTGTATGTGAAATAAATTTATATGTATGTTTTAATCATTAATGTTAGAAAATTACCCTATATTTTTTTGATATTATTTATATTTTTGTTTTAGTCCAAACTGCATTACGGCCTTTTGATATTAGTTTAATTAATTTTTCTTCTTGTAAACAAGCAAATGCTTTATTGATTGTGCTTGGTGAAACATCTGAAAATACCATTCGTATTGCTTCTTTTGTAAAAGGTAGTTCTTGTTTTAATATATACTCTTTAATTTTATAGCTTTTGTTCCCTTTAAGTTGGTAACTAGTAATATGTACGTCTAGTTCTTTGTATGCTTCTAGAATAATATGTAATAGACATTTTAATATAAAGGATACATTGTGTTCTTGAAAATGCCAATTTGCTGAAGATTTATATAAGGCATCATAATAATCTCTCTCGTATTTTTTAATTATTTTATCCAGTGAAATATATTTCACTAGTGAATGTTTACTTTGTAATAGTAATAAAGACATAAGTAGACGTACCATTCTTCCATTTCCAGATTCAAAAGGAAAAATACATATAAAATTAAGTACAAAATTACAAATTAAAAGTAGTGGATCAATATCTTTTTGATTTAATAAATAATTGTATTCCTCACATAATTTTTTTATTGCTTCTGGGATTTCTTTAATCGTTAAAGGACGATAGCAATAAAATGAGAAATTTAGTTGCTCATGTTCTTCAAGTAAGATGTCCTGTTTTCTCCACATGCCACTATCCGAAGTAGCATATTTAAAAAGTTGAAAATGTATTTCTAAGATTGTGTTTGGATCAATAGTAAGCTTTTCATAATTATTATGAATGAGTGATAGCGCATCTACGTAACAAGATATTTCATCTTCAATTATTGTTTTTGGTGACAAATCATAAGTAATTAATTCTTTTAACCTTTTATTTGTTATTTTTAAGTTTTTATACATTGCAACAAAATCTTTGGTATGTTGAAGCTGAGTAGATTTTTGCAACTTTTCTAATGTACATGGAAACTCCTTCTCATAGACCTCCAATCTTCCTTGGTATTGTTTTATTTTTCCGATTAGGCTAGCCACATCTAAATTTATCAATAAATTTGTGAATTTTTCGCCAAAATACGACATATTTTATCCCTCCTATCATATAAAACTATACATTAATTTAATGGATTTAAAGTGTTTTTTGTATAATTTTCTTTAAAAAACTCAAAATATTATTTTTCGTGTGTGAAAATTACAATAATTAGGGTCTTTTTGCCTTATTTTGTGACAACATTTAACATCAGATTAAATAGTTACGTAGTAAAAACTAGGAGTTTTATATTGAAAAATTGTTTTTAACTAATAATTGAGTCATAGCATACAAGAAAGGGGTGAAATCCTTAATAATGAAGACTATTGCTTTTTACTTACCACAATTTCATGAAATACCTGAAAATAACTTGTGGTGGGGGAAAGGTTTTACAGAATGGACCAATATAAAAAAAGCAAAACCCCGTTTTCTAAATCACTATCAGCCTAGGAATCCATTAGGGTCATATTATTACAATTTGTTAGATTTAGATGTTCACAAATGGCAGGTGAACTTAGCAAAACAGTATGGTTTAGATGGTTTTTGCTATTATCACTATTGGTTCAAAGGGAAAAAATTACTAGAAAAACCAATAGAACTGAGAAATCAATGTAAGGAAATTGATTTCCCATATTGCTTATGTTGGGCAAATGAATCTTGGACAA
This sequence comes from Bacillus sp. RB3, assembly GCF_030164735.1. Classification (NCBI taxonomy): domain Bacteria; kingdom Bacillati; phylum Bacillota; class Bacilli; order Caryophanales; family Bacillaceae; genus Bacillus; species Bacillus sp. RB3. The sequence goes on along the minus strand of NZ_JASNGE010000027.1, from coordinate 53,713 downwards.
GATCTTGGGATGGGAAAGACCAAGAAGTATTGATGCGACAAGAATATGGGGATGAGTCTGATTGGAAAGAACACTTTAATTATCTTTTGCCATTCTTTAAAAACAAAAACTATTTAAATATTAAAGGTAAACCGATATTTGTAATTTACCGACCAGCTTCTATACCAAACCTAAATAAAATGTTGAGTCTATGGAATGAATGGGCTCAATCTGAAGGGCTTCTAGGGATACACTTTGTAGAAATGTTAACAATTTTTGAAGATAAATCAGATTTTCCTTTTGATGCTGCTATAGAGTTTGAACCTATGTACACTTTAAAAAAACTAATAGGTAATACAAATTCACTACACCAAGAAAAAAAAGATTTTCACTTAAGTTATGATTTTGTATGGAAAAGAATATTAAATCGTCAAATTAAAGAACGTGAAAACATATATAAAGGGGCTTTTGTAGATTGGGATAACTCTCCAAGGAAAAAAGAAAACGCTTTAATTATGATAGGGGCTAATCCCGATAAGTTTAAGAAGTATCTTTTACAACATAGTAAGGACACTGACTTTTTATTTATTAATGCTTGGAATGAGTGGGCAGAAGGCACATATCTAGAACCAGATGAAAAGTATGGATATAAATACCTTGAAGCTTTAATGGAGATAAAGAAGAGTCACTTCTAATAAATTGTAACAGCAAGAAGAAGGGGGAAACATTATGACTGATATAAATACTATGATTTCCATTCGAAACATTAAGAAATCATATGGAGATTATACAGTTATTAAGAATTTGAGCATAGATATCCGTAAAGGTGAAATTATAGGATTACTAGGACCGAATGGAGCTGGGAAGACAACACTTATATCGATTTTATCTACTCTTAATCTGCCAGATGAAGGATATGGTACAGTATGTAACTACGACTTGTATACTGAACGGAATAAGATTAAAAAAAATGTGAGTGTAGTACCTCAAGATTTAGCGCTATACCCGACTTTAACTGCATATGATAACTTATCTTTTTATGCCGATTTGTATGGATTAAAGGGAAATAGGAAAAAAAGACGCATAAAAGAAGCTTTGCAATTCGCACAGCTTGAGGATTGGGCACATAAGAGAATTGATACATTTTCAGGTGGTATGAAAAGAAGAATTAATTTAGTGGTCGGTTTGTTAAATAAGCCAAAAGTTATTTTCTTAGACGAACCAACAGTGGGCATTGATCCACAATCAAGAAACCATATTTTTAATTGTATTCGCCATCTCGTAGAAGAAATAGGAATCACTGTCATATATACAACTCATCATATGGAAGAGGCAGAAATGTTATGCCATCGTGTAGCAATTTATGATAAGGGTGAAATATTAGATGTTGACACCCCAAAAAATTTAATAAAAAAATATGGGGAAAATTATTTAGAGATTGTAATATCAAATATTCCAGAAGAATTTATACATAAAACAAAAATGATTTCAGATGTGAAGTCCTGCACATTGGTAGATAAAAAAATCATCATTCAATGTGTAGATAGCTTTAATGTTACAAGGGAAGTTATGAAATTGATTCAAAAATATAATCTGAAGATCGATTTATTTAATGTTAAAAACTCTAATTTAGAAAATGTATTTTTACATTTAACGGGGAAAAACTTAAGGTCGTAAATGGAAAGGGGTTGGTAAACATGAAAGCTTGGTATATAGCAAAGAAAGATCTGCTTATTCTTTTAAAGGATATTCCTGGTTTAATCTATTTATTTATTACACCCATTATAGTAATAGCAGTTGCTAGTTTTGCATTATCCAATGTATTTGATAGTAAGACAGAAAAATTCAAGATTCCTATAGTAGTAAATGATAATGGAGAACTATCTAAAAGGGTTATTGAAGAGTTAAAAAAAATACCTGCTCTTGAGCTAGAAGAAACTTATGAATTAAATGGTAAAAAGAAAGCCTATACAGAAGAACAAGCGAAAAAGGAAGTTCAAACTAAAAAAGCGGCAATCGTTATCCCTAAGGATTTTACACAAAATGTATATTCAGGGACAGAGGCTAAAGTCATCATCATAGAAGATAAGGTTGATCGTATTATTCCAAGTGTTGTTTCAAATGCTGTAACTCAAATTGTTTCAGAAATACAAAAAGATATGACGAAAGAGATTGTAAAACAAGCCTCTGCCCAAATGGAAGTAAATGTGAAAGTAGAGTTTAAAGAATTAGCATCAGATAATGAACATAAACCAACTCCATTTGAATCTAATGTACCAGGATATGCCGTAATGTTTGTACTCTTAGGTACTGCTGCAGCTGCAGGTGCATTAGTAGAAGAGAGAGAGAATGGAACGTTAAGAAAAATCCTTACTTTACCTATTAATACATTATCAATTATTTTTGGAAAAATGCTCTCATGCTTTATAACAGCAATTGTTCAATGTGCAGTCCTTTTTAGCGTAGGACATTTTGTATTTGGAATGTGGCTTGGAAAAAGTGTATTAGGAATTATGTTATTAGTGATATGTACTGCATTTGCAGCTTCAAGCCTGGCAATTTTACTAGCTTCTATATGTCAAACAAGATCACAAGCAAATGGTATTTCTATTTTAATCGTGTTAACTATGTCTGCTTTAGGTGGGTCTTGGTGGCCACTCTATATAGAGCCGGAATGGATGCAAAACATAGCACATATTACGATTACAGCCTGGGCAATGGGAGGATTTAACGATTTATTAGTATATAACAAGGAGTTCTCCTCTGTGCTTATTCCATCAGCTGCATTAATTGGCATGGGAATTTTATTTTTAACAATCGCCATACAAAAATTTCGACGTTCTTATGAAAAGTAGGTGAAATAAGTGTACATAGTAAAAAATGAGGTGAATGTTCGTTTTGGGGAATGCGATCCCATGGGAATTGCTCACCATTCTCATTATTTTCACTGGTTTGAGCTGGGTAGGTTTAAAATACTGGATATGACTGGAATAAACCGATATTTAAAACAGGAAAAATTATATTTTCCAATAATCGATATAGGATGTACCTATAAAAAATCAGCTCGATTTCAAGATGACTTAATTGTAGAAACCTATCTTAAGAATGAAAGTAAAGTTTATATAGAATTTGTTTATAAATTATTCCGCAAGAGATGCCGAGTTTTGTTAGCGGAAGGATTTTCGAAACATGTTTTAACACGGCCGAATAATCAATTAATCAGTAGATTACCAGAAGAAATTTTAGAAAAGATTCAATTTGAAAATAGCGGGGGTGTCATATGATTACATTTATTTTTCCAGGACAAGGGTCTCAATCCGTAGGAATGTGTAAAGGGTATTTAGATAAATACCCAAACATATTTGTCCCATTATTTGAGGAAGCAAATGATACGCTAGGATTTGATTTAAAGCAACTATGTTTATATGGGCCAAGTGAAAAATTAATAGAAACCAGTGTTACACAACCAGCTATTCTTACGGTAAGCACAGGGATATCACGAATTTTACATTTGTACGGTATAAGGCCATCTAAAGTGGCGGGTCATAGCTTAGGACAATTCTCTGCACTGGTAGAAGCAGGATCTTTACGATTTTCGGATGCAGTATCCATTGTACGGAAGCGTGGTCAGCTGATGAGTAATGTAAAGCAAGAGGGGTGTATGTTAGGAATTGTGTCGAACACATATCAAATATTATTTGAAGTTGTAGAGGAATCTAAACAATATGAAATTGATATTGCTGCCTATAATTCCCCTACACAGGTTGTATTTTCTGGCGAGAGTAAGAGCATTCTTAAATTTCAAAAGGTACTAGATCAAAAAAATGGTATAAAAACTAAAATACTCTCAACTAGTCATGCATTTCACTCACGTTTAATGGGAGAAATGGTTCTTGAGTTTAAGGAGTATTTAAATTTATTTTCGTTAAAAAATGCTCAAATACCAATTGTTTTAAACTGTTCAGGAAAACCAACTACAGATAGAATCAATATTTTACAAGATATAGAAAGACAATGCGTAGATCCAGTTATGTGGCAAGACACTATCTACACTTTATTGAATAATGGTACGAAACACTTTATAGAAGTAGGTCCCGGAAATACTTTAACCAAGTTATGTCGCTCCTTTAAGCAGAACATATCTGTATCCTTTACAGAAACACCGATGTATTTAAAAAGAAGCCTTACTACAATAGAGAAAGAATTTAAGGGGGAACAGGTCTATGTTTAATGGAAACGAAGTGGCATTAGTTATCGGAGGATCACGAGGCATTGGTAAATCAATAACAATGGACCTAGCCAAACAGGGCTTAACTGTTTACTTTACGTTTCAAAGTAATCAAAAATCAGCAAATGAAATAGCAAACATTATAGGAGAAAAAGGTGGAAAAGCGTTTCCTATGTATGTAGATATTACAAATGAAGACTCTATTCATAAATTGTTTCAACACATACGCTCAAAGGAAAAAAGAATAGATATTTTAGTAAATAATGCAGGAGTTATAAATGATGGATTTGCTGCAATGATGAGCGAGGAAAAGTGGGATCATGTGGTTGATTTAAATTTAAAAGGAACATTTCTTTGTTGCCGACAAGCATTAAGAATAATGATGAGACAGAAAAGAGGTTCTATTGTAAATATCACGTCGACAAGTGGAATCACGGGTGCAAGAGGTCAATGTAATTACTCTGCCTCAAAGGGTGGGGTTATTTCCTTAACTAAGACTTTAGCATTAGAAGGTGGGGAATACGGGATTAGAGTTAATGCTGTTGCACCTGGTTTTATACAAACAGATATGACAAAAGGAATGGATCAACAGACATTAAAAAGGATGTTAGAGCTAGTGCCGCTTGGCAGAATTGGGGATCCTAAAGAGGTAGCACATTTAACAACATTTTTATCCTCTAACTATGCAAGTTATATCACCGGGAAAGTTTTTACAGTGGATGGTGGATTAGTTAATGGCTAAACATTAGATGATTTAATGGCGAATTTTGAGTTAAACAAGGAAAAGGGGAAAACAGATGTTTACGTATGTAGAAACAAGAATTATTGCTGAAAAAAGAAAACAATTAACTACTAGAATTAAAGAAATTATTACTGAGAGATTAGATTTAGAAATCGAACCGCATTTCATTACTGATGATCAGCCATTATTCGGAAGAGGCTTAGGAGTTGACTCCTTGGATGCATTAGAGCTATTTCTGGCAATTGAAGAGGAATTTGGCGTTGCAGTATATGACGAGAATATGGCAGTACTGGGTTCTATTAATAAAATTGCCGATTTTATTGAAGAAAATAGGGAGGATGATGTGCAGTGAGACCGGTATTAAATGCAGATCAAATCCGAAATATCTTACCGCATAAATGGCCATTCCTTTTCTTAGATAAAGTTATTCAACTTGAGCCAGGAAAGAGTGGAATTGGTATTAAAAATGTAACTGTAAGCGAACCTTTTTTTGAAGGGCACTTTCCAAATGAATCCATAATGCCTGGAGTGTTAATTATTGAAGCTTTGGCACAAATGACGGCTGTTGTTTATGTTACAGGAGAACTAGCAAAAATAGATGCACATGGTGCATGTTCACCTAAAATAGATCCAAGTTCATATGTGGGCTATTTAGTTTCTGTACGTAATATGAAATTTTTAAAACCTGTGGTACCAGGAGACCAACTAGAATTACATGTCCAAATTGGAAGATCACTGGGGGTAATCTCACAAGTGGAAATCACGGCTTATGTAGATAAAAAGAAAGTTGCTACTGGTAGTATTCAAGTTTCTAAAAGAGTTGAGGAAATATGATCCATGGTATAGATGTTCAAGTTCGTGAGTGTACAGAGGCAGACAGTGAGAAGTTAGCGCAGTTTTATAATAAATATCAATATGGCCCCATTAAATATGGGTATCCCTTAAATAAGCAAGACATCAAGCAATTATTTCGAGAGCGGAAGATACAGTTATATTTAATTGCTGAATATGAAAATGAAATTATAGCTAGCTTATTATTTTCTAGTTTATCAGGTCAAAGAGCAGCAATTCCAGATGGAACCTGGGCAGGATTCTTTTTAATCCATCCAGAATTTCGTTCGGGAAATATACCAGATAAATTATTTGCCTATGCAATCAAAAATCTTATTCAACAAGATATTAAGTATATTGATACAGAAGTGAATCCGGAAGATAAAGTAGCCATGGCACTCTATAAAAGAGTAGGGTTATATCAAACAAGTAGGTCGTATATAGACTATGATGGTTACTTAAATTTAAGAAGCTATTTACCTTATGTTATTAATTATCTGTTAGATGCATTTAAACCAATTATTTCAAAAAGTGACCAAGATATATGGCTAGCTAGAGGTTGGAAAACAGTTAGGGGATTGAAATCCCTACGTTCTATTCAGAGTAATGCCATAACAAGAAATGGAATTGAAGTTGTAAAGTATGCTATTAATCTTGGAGCAAAAGATGTGAATTGTTGGGTTGATATAAAAAGTGAAAAAATTACTGAGGTAGAAACAGAACAAGTACGATTCACTAGTTATATTTTAGAAGGAAACAATTTAATAGTTGGAGAGAAGATTCGTATTTGTTATGTATATGAACACCATTTTCCAAATCCTATTGAAACTAGTATTACATCAACGATAGGGGACGATTACTTAATTGATTTCAAGAAAACTTTTTATCCAAATAAAAAGTACGAGTGGGAAGAAGTTATAACAGTAAATAGGAAAATTGAGGGAGAGCTTGTTACTAAGTTAAAAGCAAAAGAACTAGAACTAATTGTTCATTTTGGAGTAACCATAGCAAATCCGTTAGAAGTAAATGTCGCTAATTATCCTAAGTTAATTAATGGAAAAGAATCTGCATGTATCGTTAATGTAAAAAATAATACTTTAGATAGATTAATTTACAAACTACTTATTCAACAAGGAAACTCTAAAATACTAGATTTCAAACCGCTAGTAAAGCACCAAATTTGCATCTTAGAGCCGGGTGAAATTAAGCAACATCCTATTTTATTGAATCCTAAAAAAATTGGTATTACTAATATGACAATTTCGGCTGTTAGTCATCAAAATAAAAGTATTGGGGATTTAAAGACAATAATTCCGATTCATGCGCATGGGAAAAATCATGTTTATGAAACAGAAGAACACTTGGTGCTAGAAAATATGTATATAACTGTACAAATAAGTAAAAGTACTGGTTGTTTATATATATATGACCTTAGAAGACAGCAATTATTAGTAAAAGAAGCATGGCCAGATTTAGATTACCCATTTTTAAATGCAGTAAAAGAACCGAAAGTAAATGAGCTGTCATGGGCAATAAAATCTGATTCATGTTTTGAGATCATTCATAAGGCCACAAGATTAAAGAGAAGCATTCGTTTTTTGTCAGATAAGATAGTTGAAATAAAAGATTTTGCACAAGAAGGAAAATATATAAAGATATACCCTTGGTGCATGTTATATGATGCGAAGATGACAGTACCATTAAAGAGTGGGTTAGTTTCTAAACCTATGGTATATGGTGAGTATCCATATGCACTACATGACTATGAATTTGTAAACCAATTCGATCTACCTAGTCATCCAAACATGTATGAGCGAAATTATACATTGCTTGAATCGCAAAATATTAATATTGGATTCATATGGAAAGGAAATATAGAGCGTATCCAATTTGGATTAAGATGGATGCCAGCGGTAATATTTACACGGAATGATAAAGAAAAATGTATAACAAAAACGCACTATTATACTTTATGTTCTCGTGATAGCAAAGATGAAGTAGAAGAAATCTATAACGATATTACTAGTCATACATCCAATCTTATATCTAATAAGATTCTGTACTCAATTGAGACTGACCAATTTCATATTATAAATGAAAACGGGGAATTTCATATTCACGGAAGCCTAAAAAACTTATTTCCTTCCATATTAAAGGGGAAATTAACATTGTTTTTCCCTCAGATACCTTACGTACAACATTTGTTTATACAAGACATTGATTCTATAAGCAATTTTGATTTTGAATTTAGTGGAAAGGTTAATTGCTCAAAAGCACATTATGCCATAATTACGTATCAAGATGAATTCAATAGAAGTGCGATAACTAAAAAAATATATCTTTTCCCCAAAGGAAGAAATAAATTAACATATAGTGAAAAAAAGCAAGAATACTTAGTTCAAAATAATGTACTAAATATAAAGATTAAAGCAAGCCAAGATAGTAAAATAATAGAATTTATGTATAAAAATAAAGAGATTTTAAAAGAAAGATCAGTATTAAATTCTTATAATTTTTTACCTGGTTTAATGATACCAACGGTTCAATCTTGTACTCCAGATTGTAGGGAAGATCTGAGTATTAATTCCATACATCTCAAGAACAGTGCCAATTCAGTAGTAGTAAAAGAAAATACATACAGGGAATTCATTCATCAGATCTTCTGTCAATCTAATGAATCGAAAGTTGGATATACAACTGTATTTGATTTACCAATTTTACAAGTACAAATGAAAAATCTACAAAAAGAGAAGATGAAAGCTAGTGTCTTTCATTTATTCTGGGAGAAAAAAGGGAAAACAAAAATTAAAAAGATTTATTATTGGCAAAACGGAGAGCAAAATACATTAATACCAAATGACAAACAAAGAAAAATTTACTTAGATAAGAAGGTAATTCTCGAATTATCTAATGGGTTATATGTATCTATTTTAGCACTATCTCATAATACAAAATGCTTTATATACGAGTGGCCAAAGAAAGGTATACAAATTGGTATATATGATAATCAGAACGAATATTATGATGCAGATATTCGCTTTAATATTGCAGTTGGAGAAACTTTACTTGATAGTGAATACTTTTCGCAAATTTTATTAGAGGGGAATATGACATGAAAGTATTGTTTATTGCACCTAGTCACTTTAGCATTGGTGAGTTGCACAATGCCTTATGTCTAGCGAAACAAATTGAAGAGGATGGGGAAGTATATTTTTTAACAAGTGAAAAATTCTTATGGTATGCCAGTAAATCTGTAGCAAATGTTACATCACTAACAAAGGGGCTAAGACAAAAAGAGGTTATTAAACAAATAATTGATTCTTTTCAGCCTGATGCTATTGTTCTAGCTGATTACCATAATTTATTTTTAGAGTCTCCAATTATTGATCTTGATTATTTATTAAACCTACACATACCTTGTTTCTCTATTGATTCTTTAGCTTGGGGTAGTGAGGATCGATTATTAGAAAATAAACTTTTTAAAAATGCAAATTACAATAGCTTAAAAAAAAGGTCATTGATAGAACTACCTAAAATCCCGTCTCAATTTAAACTAATTAGAACATGTCCAGTGAATAGTTATAAACAAGATAGTGAGAATATTATTTCTGTCAAATTATATAAAGAGGCTTTACAAATAGATGAAGAAATAAGAATGAAAATAAGAGCACAACTAGGTTGTAGAGAACAAGATAAATTAATTATGATTGCGAAATCATCATGGGCCAACCTATTAGTAAAAATGAGGCTCATGGAGAAGAAACAGTACAATGATGCAAGGTTTAGCTATGAATATATACTACAAGAACTATTAAGTCTATATCTTCAAGACTTTCCGAGCGATACATGTATTAAATTAATTGGGGTTTCAGATGAGACCAAATTTGTTTCTATGAAAAATGGAGGGAAAATAGAATTTGTTTCACTACCATTTCTTCACTTGGAAGAATATGAGCAACTAATATTATCGTGTGATTTATTTATCACCGATAATATAACATCCTGCTCAATGGGAAAAGCGGTATTTGGAAAAATACCTGTAATTAGTCTGGTAAACCATATGGAATATGAAGAATTAAAGACTCAAAGAGATAGCCATAATCCTACCTTAAGAAGCATTATAGAAAAATGGAATTATATAATACCTAATGGACTTTATCCATTTCTTGTATTTCCAAATGGATGGCATAAAGAATTAGCACCATTGATAGAGAAAAATGATTATTTTAAATGTGTGCATACTTGTGAAATATTTGATTTAAAAGAAACTAGTCAAACGATATTTAATACGCTGTATAGCAAAACTGAGATTGATAAATTAAAGAAAATACAACAACTGTATATAAATAATGTATGTAATTTACCGACAATAAAAGATGTGATAAAGAGAGAATTGGGGGCACTTAATCATGAATAATCAAATTAATATACAAAAAGAAAAAAATGAAGCATATGATGCGGTACGTAGCGGAATAGGTGTAATAGATTTATCAGAAACAGGAAGAATCGTTGTAAAAGGGGAGGACCATGTAGAGTTCCTAAATCGTTTAGTTACGAAAGATATTATGTTTATGGAAGAAGAAACTACACTCTTTACCTTATTGTTACAAGAAGATGGGACGGTAATCGATTTAATTAATCTATTTAAAAATGAGGATTCTATTACAGTTATTACTACACCGCATAAAAAGGACACTGTACTAGCTTGGTTAGAAAATCAAAAGACAAATGGCATTGAGATTATAGATATAAGTCAAACACATTCTCTCCTTGGATTTGAAGGCCCTTATGCATGGAGATTAGCTCAACAATTTTTAGATTTCGAAATATCATCACTACCATTTCAATCATTTGTGTTAAATCAATTATTTGGAAAAGAAATACTATTGGCAAGAACAGGTGTAACAGCAGAGTATGGTTATCAATTATTGTTTGAAAAATACTTGGAACCAATAGTGATTGAAACCATAAATTCTTTTAAAGATGACGATATTAACCTAAAAAAAGTGGATCGGGAAACATTAGAGACGTTAATGTTAGAAATTCGACATCCATATTTTGAATTTAAACATTTAGAAGAACTAAATATTTTCGAAGCTAGTTTAGAATGGTTTATTGATTTTTATAAAGATGAATTTTATGGAAGAGAAGCCTTAGAACAGCAATCGGAAGCTGGAGTTAATAAAAGAATTGTGGGATTCACGACAGGAATAGAGAGTCAAATTACAGTTAATGATGAGATTTTTATAGAAGAACAATTAATTGGTAAAGTTATTGAACTTAAAGAAAGTCCTGTATTAAACACGAGACTCGGGGTTGCTTTATTAGAGGAACCATTTGCTGTTTCAGGAATTGGATTTTATGTGAAAAATAAAGAAAATGCTTTATATGAGGCACATACTCAGTCCTCACCATATATTCTACCTAAATCATGGTCAATCAAAATACTGTAAAGGTGATGGCATATGAACATGAATAATCAACGAATCGTCGTAACTGGCATGGGAATTATTTGTTCAAACGGAAATAGTGTAAAAGAATTTTGGCACAATATTAAATCTGGGAAATCTGGTATTAAAGTAATCCAAAATATTGATATGGCTGAAATGGTAACAGATTATGGCGGAGAGATTGAAAACCTTCAGGTAGATGATTACTTCTTTAAGGACGAAATAAAGGATATGGATCGATGTGGAAAATTAGGTGTCATGGCGGCAAGAGAAGCGGTAGAAAACGCAAAATTAAAAATAGAAAACTTTAATCCATACCGAATTGGAATATCATTAGGCACATCTTTAGGAGGCATGTTGAGCGGGGAAGAATTTCATAATCAGTGGATTAAAGATGGAATTGAAAAAGCAGATGAAACGTTGCTTTTTAAGTATCCAATCCATACTCCCTGTGACAATATTACGCGAGACTTAAAAATAAAAGGGCCAAAAATGATTATTTCGAATGCATGTGCCGCTGGTACAAATTCAATTGGATTTGCACTGGATACAATTCGAAATAACAAAGCCGATATCATGATAACCGGTGGTGTAGATCCCTTATCTAAATTGTCAATGAGTGGTTTTAATAGTTTACAAGCACTAGCACCAACGCCACCATCACCCTATAGCAAGAGTAATGGCGTGGTAATTGGAGAAGGTGCAGCTATTCTTGTTTTGGAATCATTGGATCATGCGGTTGAAAGAGGGGCAAATATCCTAGCTGAAGTAGTGGATTACGATTTATCTTCAGATGCCTATCATCAGACGGCACCAGATCCGGGCGGGGAAGGTGCTTTGCGATCCATGCGAGGTGCTTTAAAAAAAGCCAAGATAGATGCTAAGGAAGTAAGCTATATCAATGGACATGGTACAGGTACACCAGCAAATGATGTATCAGAGCCAAAAGCAATTCGTACATTAATTACTGAAAATGAGACACCAGTTTCTTCAACTAAATCAATGATAGGACATATGTTAGGAGCCGCAGGGGCGGCAGAAGCAGTAACAAGTATTCTTGCTATTCAACATGGATATTTACCTCCAACTATAAACTTTGAAGTTGAAAGTCAAAAGTTTAATCTAGATTTTGTACCTAACATAGGTAGGGTAAGTGATTTGAGTTATGTACTATCAAATTCATTTGCTTTCGGTGGAAACAATGCAAGTATCTTATTCTGTAAGTACAATGAGAACCTTGAGTTATCAGCGGCAAAGGAAAAGCTAATTAAAGAAAAAAAAGTCGTAATTACTGGTGTAGGGGGCCTTGCTGGGAATTCTTCAAACCTTCAAGAAATTAAAGATTGTATGTTTAAGGGAAAGAGTGGTACCTCAAAGATTAAACAGTGGAACGACAATCCTAGGTGCATACAAGCCGGGAAAATACCAGAACAAAACTATCGAAGGCTAATACATCCTAATTTATTAAGGAAGATGGATTCAATTAGCAAACATGCAGTATTGTCAGTGAAAATGGCTATAGAAAACGGGAACTTAAAGATAGATAAAAATAATAGGGACAAGATAGGAATTATTTTTGCAACTGGTACAGGGCCAGTTGGAACGGTAGAATCATTTAACCGAATTATTATCCAAGAGGGTGTTAAGGCCGCCAATGCTAAATTATTTCCAAACACAGTTATGAACGCAGCAGCTGGACATATTTCATTAAACTTTAAAATAAAAGGGCCTACTTCAACTATTTCATGTGGCGGGGTTTCTGGTATTAGTGCACTATACTATGCCTATGCCATGATTCAATCTAGTGATTATGACACATTCATTGTGGTAACGGCAGATGAAGTAAATAATCCAATAATAGAGGGACACTCAAAAATAAAAAGATACTTAACAACTGAGAATATAAGTCCTTTTGATTGTAATAATAGCGGTACCATACTTGGTGAAGGGAGCATTGCCTTTATTGTAGAAAGTGAGGAGGCAGCGTTAAAAAGAAATGGTAATATTTTAGCTGAAATTAAAGGTTTTGGGTTAACATCTGATGATAGTAAAATAGGGGACTTAAATCATCTAGGAAAGGCATGGGAGGAATCTATGCGTTTAGCAATGAAAGAGGCGATGATTTCTCCAGGGGAGATAGAATATATTTGTGCAGCCGCCAATGGTCATACATATTTTGATCGTATTGAAGAGAGAGTTATAGAACGTACATTTGGTAATAAAACTCCTGTTAGTGCCACTAAATCTATCTTTGGGGAAACCCATGCAACTGCAGGCCTTCTTTCTCTCATTAGTGTAATATGTGCATTTGATGGTGAAATACCAGCTACGCAAAATGTAAAAAGTCATAGAGGAAGAATCAATCTTGTCACAGAAAATGCTCGTAAGGCTCCGGTGAGCAATGCCTTAATTAGTACATATTCCTATGGTGGTAATTATAATTCTGTTGTAATAGGAAAATATTTAAATTAATTATTTATGTAGGAGGCCACTTTTATCAAGTAAGTATCGGTCTCCTGCATAATAAGCTATATAGTTTTTAAAGCTTAAGCTTTTAATTGAGCATATCAGAAAAACTATGAAGGAGCACAATGCCATGAAAGGTATCATTCTTGCAGGTGGGAGCGGTACTAGATTGTACCCCCTTACCCAAATTGTATCAAAGCAATTATTACCTATCTATGATAAACCCATGATTTATTATCCTTTATCAGTACTAATGTTGGCGGGTATAAGAGAGATACTAATTATTTCAACGCCACAAGATATTAATAAATTTGAGCAAATGTTAGGTGATGGTTCAAAATATGGAATTACCCTTTCATATACTGTTCAGCCTTATCCAGAAGGTATAGCACAAGCATTTATTATAGCTGAGGAGTTTATTGGAAATGATAATGTAGCTTTAATTCTTGGCGATAATATCTTTTATGGTCATGGACTAACAGAATTACTAGAAAAAGCTGTTAAGAAGACTAGGGGAGCTACAGTTTTTGGTTATTATGTCAATGATCCAGAGCGCTTTGGGGTAGTAGAGTTTGATTCTAAAAAGCATGTAATTGATATCATAGAAAAGCCAAAGGAACCAAAATCAAACTATGCAGTAACTGGCCTGTATTTTTATGATAAACGTGTGATAGAAATGGCAAAAAATATTAAACCATCTAATCGTGGGGAATTAGAAATAACAGATATAAACAAAGAATATCTTGAAATGGGAGAATTAGAAGTTGAATTATTGGGAAGAGGCTACGCATGGCTGGATACAGGTACACACGAATCATTATTAGAAGCAGCACAATTTATAGAAACAATTGAAAAAAGACAGAGCTTAAAAGTAGCTTGTTTAGAAGAAATTGCATTTAAAAAGAAATATATAACCAAGCAACAACTATTAAAAATGGCAAATTCGGTAAAGGAAAATCAATACAGCCGATATTTATTAAGTGTTGCCCATCAATAGCATTTAAATGAATGGAGAGAGAAGAATGCGTAAAATTCATACAGCATTAGATGGTGTTTTTATTATAGAGCTTGATAAATGCAGTGACAAACGCGGTTACTTCATAGAAACATGTAATAAGAAAAAATTTGAACTTTTAGATTTACATGGAGACTTTGTACAAGATAATCAATCATTATCTGTTCACACAGGCACGATACGTGGGCTGCATTATCAGTTGAATCCTAAAGCACAAATGAAGGTAGTAAGCTGCATTTCTGGCTCTATTTATGATGTAGTGGTAGATATCCGAAAGGGCTCTCCAACGTATGGGCAATGGTTCGGAACAATTTTAAGTGAGTATAATAACCGTCTACTTACCGTTCCTAAAGGGTTTGCACATGGTTTTTGTACTACAGAACCTAATACTATTGTCCAGTATAAAGTAGATGAGTATTATTCACCTAACCATGAAGGCGGAATTCTATGGAATGATGAAACGATAGGGATTTTTTGGCCAACTAATCAACCAGTTTTATCAGAGAAAGATAGAAAACTACCTAGATTAAAAGATACTAATATCAACTTTGTTTATGGAGATGATTTTAATTGAAATTATTAATAACGGGTGGGGCAGGATTTATTGGTAGTAATTTTATTCGGTATATGTTAAAGAAATATCCTCAATACCAAATTGTAAATGTAGATTTATTAACATATGCAGGAAATTTATCTAATTTAAAGGAAATATCACTAAATCAAAATTATAAATTCATCAAAGGGGATATTTCAAATGAGATATTCATAGATAAGTTATTTAAAAAAGAGAAATTTGATTATGTATTAAATTTCGCAGCAGAATCTCACGTTGATAGAAGTATTAAAACTCCTCATATCTTTGCCCAAACTAACATATTAGGTACACAAGCCTTATTACACTCAGCATATAAAACAAAAGTGAAAAAGTTTGTACAAATTTCTACAGATGAAGTATATGGGACATTATCTCAAGCGGGTGCGTTTACAGAACATACAATATTAGCTCCTAATAGTCCTTATAGTGCAAGTAAAGCTAGTGCAGATTTAATGGTACGAGCGTATCATGAGACGTTCGGTTTACCTATGAATATAACTCGTTGTTCCAATAATTATGGTCCCTATCAGTTCACGGAAAAATTAATACCATTAACAATAACTCATGCGTTAAATAATAAAGATATTCCACTCTACGGTGATGGATTGCATATAAGAGATTGGCTTCATGTAGAGGATCACTGTGTAGCTATTGACTTAGTTCTTCATGGTGGAGCAGATGGGCACATTTATAATATCGGAGGAGATAATGAATATACAAATCTAGATATTGTACAAAAAATACTCAAATTCCTAAATAAAGATCAATCGCAAATTACATTTATCTCAGATCGCTTAGGACATGATAGACGTTACGCCATCGATGCTACTAAGTTGAAAGAAGAATTAGGTTGGACACCACACTATCTATTTGATGATGGACTCACTCAAACAATTAAGTGGTATATAGATAACCGTACGTGGTGGGAATGAATTTTATTAGCTAAAAATTACATAAGTTAAACGAGGAATTTTAAAATGAAGATACTGATAACGGGAGTAGATGGGCAACTAGGACAAACTTTAATACAAGTACTCAGCAGGACACATCATGAGCTATATGGTGTGAATCGAACCACGTTAGATATTACAAATAAAATAAGAGTTAGCTCTTATCTTGATAGGTTAAAGCCAGATGTAATTGTACACTGTGCAGCATTTACAAATGTAGATGGGGCAGAGAAAAATAAAGGGCTGGCATATGAAGTAAATGTATTAGGTACCAAGTATATTGCTCAGGCTGCAGGGAGAATAAAGTGTAAACTTGTATATATTAGTACGGATTATGTATTTGATGGCGAAAAGCATACACCATACAATCTTGAAGATCGTCCTAATCCATTAAATATATATGGAGAAACGAAATTGGCTGGAGAACATTTAGTAAAAAAATACACGAAGAATCATTTTATTATTAGAACGTCCTGGATATTTGGAAAGGGCGATGGTCACTTTATTGCTAAGATAGGAAAAATAGCAAGTCTATATGATGAAGTCCGCGTGGTATCTGACCAGTTTGGTTCACCTACCTATGCACTAGATTTAGCAAATTTTATTGCAGAGTTAATAGAGACGGATCAATACGGATTATATCATGTGACAAACGAGGGAATATGTTCATGGTATGAGTTTGCAGTGGAATTTTTTAAAGACTTCAATAGAGACATCAATATAATTCCCTTAACGACAGAAGAATTCCTGCAAATAGCCAATAGACCTAAATATTCAGTGTTAAGCAAAGATTGCATTATCCTGAATGGATTAAAACCATTAAGACATTGGAAAGAAGCATTAAAAGAGTATAAGGAACAATTTAATAGTAGATAATCATTTTAATTTATATAAAATTAACCAGTTAATATAGCTTTATTTTTTAGTAAGTTGCAGTGGAATTTTTTAGAAATTTGTCGTTTATAAAGTATTAACTGTAAAATAAAAAACCAATACTTTAAGTAGTGGTTTTTTATTTTACAACTATACATTAAATCGTAACAAAAGCCATTATACATTCGCTGAAAGATTAACGGTACATTTACTATTTTAGCATAGTTGCATTCAAATAAATGTTCCAATCTAGTGAACTTTCAAGTTTGAATAGATTTAGATAATACCTATTATGTAATCATCTTTGGATAATTAGCTCTTGATTTCCTTTCCCCTGACGTCCCATCACTTCTATTTCATACTTCTCTAACCAGAATTTAGAAGTTTTTAAAACTTTAAATCTGCACCAAAAGCTCAATACAATTCGTAAATAATTTTAAAATCTCAGATAATTAAATTTTAGCAGCCAGTATCTTGACTGCTAAAATTTGATTATAGAACTATTTTTCTGTGGCAAAATAAAGCAGGGCCATGGTAGGAAAAGCGATTCCTATCCATAATGTTAGACTCCATCCGCCTAAGGCGTATGCCCATCCACCAATAAAGGATCCAACAGCACCTCCTAAAAAGAAAATAGCCATAAATAGCCCATTTAATCGACTACGAATTTCTGGACTCAACGAGAAAATTAAACGTTGGCTAAGCACAAGGTTTGCAGATACTCCCATATCCAACAGAATTGCAGCAATTACTAAAACAGCTATTCCTATGGGCGAACTACTTTGAATAATAAGTGGTAGTAATAAAGAAATAATAACAACAGTGAGAGCTATCCCAGTGGCGGGTCGTGTCCAGCCAAGATCAGCTAGACGACCACCTATTGGAGCGGCTATTGCACCTGTAATTCCGACAAGTGCATATAATGCTATGACAGTCTGGGAAAAATGAAAAGCAGGACTAGACAATAATAATGGAACAGTGGTCCAGAATAAGCTGAAAGCCCCAAATACACAAGCATGATAAATTGCACGACGGCGTAAAATTGGAGTAGTTCGTAGTAGTTGCCACATTGAACTAAGTAAGGCGGTATAATTTGTTTTTTCCGTTGGTTTTCTAGTAGGGAGTACCTTCGATAATACAAACGACAAGACAATGATTACAGTAGCAGATAAAGCAAATATTGCATTCCATCCCCAGATATCAGCTACTAGACTAGATATCGGGCGAGCAAGCATAATACCTAATAACAGTCCACTCATGACATTACCAACTACACGCCCTCGTGCATCTTCCGATGAAAGGTATGACACAAAAGGTACGAGCACTTGCGCTGCGACCGATCCCAGTCCGATAAAGAATGAAGCTACTAATAACATGATTGCGCTCTTTACAAAAACTGTGGCAGTTAGAGCAACTGCACTTAGTAATAACAATATAATTATCAACTTTTTATTCTCAACAATATCCCCCAAGGGTACAAAAAATAGTAAGCCAACAACATATCCAATCTGGGTTAGCGTTACAATTAATCCAGCACCACTGTTAGAAAGACCAATTACATTACTAATTAACCCAATTAAAGGCTGTGCATAATAAAGATTAGCCACGATGATACCACATGCGGTTGCCAGAAGAATCATTAAACCCGATGAAATTTCCTTATCACTTGCTTTATTTTTAAAATTAGACATAACTATTTCCCCCCATACTTTTATTTCAGAATTACCTTGGTGTATTTTGAAACTTAGACAAAGCCATGACCATTACAAGATTCCTTAACAATTAATAAACTAAACGTTCAGTTTATTAATTAAATAAAATATATACTAAACGTTCAGTTTTGTAAATAGGCTATTTTATATTTTGTTCATATTAAGTATACTAAACGTATAGTTTATGTTCTTGAAAGGAATGATTAATGTGCAAGGTAAAAGAGGTAGACCGCGTAATATCGAAACCCAAAAAGCTATTCTTTCTGCATCTTATGAGTTATTACTGGAAAGTGGCTTTAAAGCAGTCACAGTCGATAAAATTGCAGAACATGCTAAAGTTAGTAAAGCTACGATTTATAAATGGTGGCCTAATAAGGCTGCTGTAGTAATGGATGGTTTTCTTTTTGCTGCCGCATCTAGATTGCCTATACCTGACACAGGCTCAGCATTGAATGATATTTTAATTCATGCTACAAGTTTAACCAAATTTTTGATAAGTCGGGAAGGGACTATTATTACTGAGTTAGTTGGGGAAGGACAATTTGACTCAAAGCTGGCAGAGGAATATCGTACTCGATATTTCCAGCCACGTCGCCTGCAAGCAAAGCAACTCCTGGAGAAGGGAATTAAAAGAGGCGAATTAAAAGAAAATCTCGATGTTGACTTAAGTATCGATCTCATTTACGGACCAATTTTTTATCGGTTGCTAGTAACCGGTGAAAAGTTGGATGATTCCTATGTGCATGACTTGGTAATAAATGCATTCGAAGGAATACGCTTGAATTAATTCATATTAAAATAAAGATTTAGAAATTCTACTGTCTCTTATTCGGAGGCAAATTATATTAACTTGGTAAATAAAGTATTTAATTTTTGAAAACTGATGTATATGGAGTGGTCTCCCAATACATCAGTTTAAGAAGTAAGGGGATGTTAAAAATAATCAAGATAATTACTCTAAATATAACGTCATGCAAATAATTTTCGTTATGGGGTAATTCTGAATTCTTAAGTTGATGGGCATGGGATAGAACCAACATTTCGTGGATTCTGTACGTTAAGACTACATGTTAACGAAAATATACGCTAAGGAATTAAATTTACGAATATCGTAGATGGGTATCAATTCGCCCTAGATTTATATGTAACGATTGGAAACGTGGAGAAAATACAGGAGAAAATACTTCGGAAACAAATCGAGAACGATCTTTATAAAGAAACACTCCCGAAGGAGTGTTCATCGTTTCAGTTCAAAAAGGTAAAATCCATAGTCTGTGGCAATACCTTCATAATCCATTTGTCTAAGCATTGCAGTAATGTTACCACGATGATATGTGCCGTGATTAACCACGTGCCTAATGAGATCGTTGTAATTAGCCCGCATCACACCGAATTTAAGCGGATACTCAGATATTGTCTCTAAATCAGATTGATGGTTCAAAATAAACTCTTCATATCGAGCCGCTATTTTATCATAGTAAGCCTCAAATGCATCGAGCGTGGCATCGGTTACCTCTTCACGCGAGCTCGTCATTGCAGCGTAAATGTCCTCAGGACTTTCATGGGACATTATGCTTATCCAAGTATTATCCACAGAATAGATATGTGCTAATGCGTCGCTGATGGTAGGAAATACACTTTTTAATGGTCTACGGTACAGATCTTCAGGAAGTTTCTTTAAATGATCAAAAACTCTTTTATTAGCCCAAACATGGTAACGAAATAGATCAAGCGTATCGTTCATTATATCCCTCCTAGATTCTGATGTTATTTCGAATAGTATAGTGTTCTATACATTGAAATGGATTCTTCAACTATTATACACGATTTTTTTTGGATGAAATCTCTTGACCATCTTTCTGTCGCTAAGGAGTATCTTTACCCTAATAAAAAATAATAAGCCTAAAATGTGCACGTTTATGTATATTTTAGGTTTTTTTAACTATCAAATACAAATAGAAAGCATAAGGAAGTCTCAAAAACGCGTAGGTATTTGAGACGAATGAACTTCAACCTAAAATATGCTGAAAATATCTTGAATAGTGTCTCAAAACTCATCTTTAAATCAAAATCTCAATTCAAATTGTGTTATTAAGTTTTGAGAATCCCTTAGAGTAAAAAAACGTTAAAATGTGCGTGCTACCCTATTAAGAAATGGCCAAGAAAAATCAATAAAGGTAGAGTCCTGGCGTTCATTTATAGAAGAAATGAATGTGTTAGGAATTCAGGATTCGGGTGTGTTTCAAATTCAGTTAGTGGAATATGGTAAAGAAAGAACGAAAAAGAGTCCTCCTAAAAATAATAGAAGAAAATAGTTTACTTACGTATAAATATCATAATTAAGCACATGTTATATACAAATATAGTGGAGGTGCAATTATGAATATTCAAAGACATGAAAGTAATACAAATGAAATTCTTATTTCTGCTGCAGCAAGTGCTATTGAGCAAATGAAGTATGAAATTGCCCGTGAATTAGGAGTCACACTTGGACCAGATACATCATCACGTGCAAACGGCTCTGTCGGTGGAGAAATTACAAAACGCTTAGTTCGAATGGCTGAAGAGCAATTATCAGGACAACACAGATTACATTAAGTTAAAATGATAAAAGAAAAAAGGGCCCATAAAACGGACCCTTTTTCTTTTTATTTACAAAGAATCTGAAAATTAGTTTTTATAACTTAAAAACGACCTTTCAGATTCTTTTATAAGAGGTTTTATTCAATAAGGTAATACGATAAGGGCTAAATAAAAAATAATCCATTACAAGTAGATTAAGAGCTATTTAACATATTCTTTTTATATTTTATTATTTTTATACTAATTTATTAAAAACCTATAAGTAGTGAGGTCATCGCTTTAATTAACCATTGATATTGATCGATAAATAGGGGGCACCATTTCCTACACAGTAGCCTTTAGAAAAAAGAAGCAACCTCTACTATGATTGATGTTGTATGAGCTTAGCTTGATAGTGATGTATGGTGACCCCTATAAGCAAATTTAATAGTTTTGCATATAAAATTTATAAGTATAAGTAGGGTAATATGTACTTCATTTACTATTTTGGGGTATTTAAAAATTTTGCAAAAAACCACTAATTTAATTTTTTATAGCTTTGCAAGACTTTTGTTATATTTACGTTAGCGTTTTGTAAGACTTAACGGATATGATGAGGTCAAGTTAAAAAATACCCTTTTAAAAATATTTTATTTCTAATTGGTATTTAAATTATATAAAGGCAATTTGGAGGAAAACAAAGATGAAGAAATTAAAACCCACGCTTAGTGTAGTAGGGAGTTTAACAATGGCTTTAACACTAGCTTCACCTACATTAGCAGAAACAAGTCTTCCAACGGAAGGAAGCAAAGTTGAAATATTTAAAGAAGATGCAAATGCAAAAGAAGGAAAAAATCCTGTTTATGATACTAATGATAAAATAGGAAAGTTGATGACAGAAAACATTGATGTTCAAAATAATGATTGGGATAACGATGGTATCTCAAACGATTTGGAGAAGAATGGTTATAAAATTGAGTTTAATCGAAAAACCGGAAAAAATGAAGCACTAGCATGGGATCCCGAGAAGGATAAAGGAAAGCTCAAATTTATTTCAAATCCTATGAGTGCAAATTCAGATGGAGATCCTTTTACAGACATGTATGAAGTTGAGAATTATAACAGTAATTCTGATACGGACTTTAACCCTATAGTTGCTAATATACCCAATCTACAAATTGGTTTGAAACGAATCGAAGTAATCCCTATTGCAACCATTACGGATAATAACGGTGGATCGATTAGCAGAGGATGGGAAAAAAGTGTAGCTACACAACATTCATTTAATGTAGGCCTAACTGGTACCGGTGGTGTAGAAGGCTCAGCAGCCGGTCCTGTTCCTTCCGGAAGTGTTTCAGTAAACGTGGGATACGGATATTCAAAAACAACTACTGAAACGGAGAGTTATACAAATAATTTTGATTGGTCTACCGCAACAACTGTGGATACAGCGAAAGCAGCAAAAGTACGCGTACACCTGGAATATAAAAATGTAGGTACCTCATCTGCTGAAAATGTATCACCGCATTTTAATATTCGTTTAGGAAATAAAATTATTAATACTGTAAAAGCAACACAAGATCGTTATAAGGCAAACTACCTAAGTACTGAAAAAGGTGGACGAAATAAAACAGAAGTAGTCATCGACAGTTTAGAGGGACAAGCAGATGTGAATATTTTCTTATCGTTAGATGAATTAAAAGCCGTTGAACAAGGGGAGCTTCTTGCGATTGAAGTGTTACCTACAAGTACAATGGATGTATCTATCGAGAAAGATGGAGAATTCATGAATTTAGGAGATTCAGGAAAATATGAATCTAGAGTAAATGCAACTACAGAGGAATTAGAAACAGACATTGGAAATAAGCCTAAGTTTAGAGTATATACTCCAAAGGGATCTCGCGGTGAGTATCCAGCTTTATCATATAACGAAGTGTTTAAACATGTAAATATAGATACAAGTAAAGTAAATAATATTGTGAGCAAGTCTACAAGAAATAATTCTATAGAAGTTGTTTCATCTTCCAACGCAGCTAGTTATGGTACTACATTGGAAAATTATAAAAATAATGAGAATGTGGGTTTATATACTAACGCTAAACACGGGGCTTTCGAAAACTTACAGCCACCAAAATTAGAAGAAAGTAGTTATGATCCTATTACAAAAAAGATTCGTGCAACAATCTCACCTGGTTTATTTGGAGCAAAAAATGAAATCTCCGCTTCCTATGAAACTAGACAAGGTTCTACGAAAAAAGTAACATTAGTTAGAAGTGGGAATGGACACATATATGAGTCTAGAGAAAATGTACCATTTGGTGAATTTTTACCGTCAAATAAAGTTACATTTGAAGTCCAGGATTCACAAAATAAATTACCTACAAACAAGATTTCTACCGTTGTTAAATATAATGCCGAATTTGATAATTATGTAGTAGATAATTCAGGTGAATTTGTTGTAGAGGGGGCTTCTTATACTATAGCAGATAATAATCCAGACACATATAAAAGATATTGGGGAAGTCATCATGCCAGCAATAAATGGGAATACCTTCAGAGTGAACTTTCTAGCTCTGAAAAAGTGAATCTAGTTATCGAAAGAGTAGGTCAACCTAAACCTGGACAACCGATCAAAAAAGATGAAGAGGTATTAATTAAATTCGCAAATCCTATTTATTCAGATTATGCCTATTTAAAACTTCAGGATGGTTATATTCATTTAGACCAAAAACGAAATGCAAGTACTTTTAAATTTAATTCTGTATCCGATAGTCCAACATTCTATAAACTGTTCAAAATACAATCTAATGGTAACTATATACAGCGGGAATATGACAATAATTATATGAAATACGGTACTGGTAATGGGAATAATATATGGAATCTAACTAGAGCTCAGTAAAAGAGAGCAATTCTTTTGCAGATAAAGGACTAGCTCCAATTGTTGCAAATAAAGAAAAGCTTTGGATAAGAACAGACAACGCCATCTAATATCAACTATACATGGCTGTTAGAACGTATGAAACAAAGGGTAATAGGGGATAAGGTAATCTCGCCATTAAACTAAAAAAACGTGATGCCCCAAGACTAAAAAAGGGGGATCACGTTTTTTTATATGGGCAAACAATCGTAAGAACTTGTATAATGTTTTATGCTGATTTCAAGGGAGATATGATTCAGATTGAATACATTTGTTAGTTATCATCATTGTATATAACTTTTAAAAATTTATGAGAGGTAATTTTATCAGAGAATTATCTTTTTCATTAGTAGTGAAAAGCAAAGGAGTTGTACGGGTGAAAAACAGAATTTTAATTATAGAGGATGAAGCAAATATCCTGGAAGTATGTAAGAGGTACTTAGATAGGGAAGGGTATGAAGTCTATACAGCTATAAATGGAGAAGAGGGATGGAATAGATTCAATCAATATCAACCTGACTTAATTATTTTAGATTTGATGATACCAAAAATGGATGGTTGGGAATTATGTGAGAAAATTCGTCAACAATCCAATGTCCCTATTATAATGTTGACTGCTAGGGGAGAAGAAAGGGATAGAATTTTAGGCTTAACAATGGGGGCAGATGATTACGTGACAAAACCTTTTTCACCCCGTGAATTAGTATTAAGGGTTCAAATTATATTGAGAAGAGGTAATCAGATAGCACTCCCAGAGAAAGAGCCTGTATCACAAGTGATAGAATTTCTAGGTTTAGAAATTTATCTAAATACACGATGCGTATTTGTTTACGGAAATAAAGTGGAGTTAACAGTTAAAGAGTTTGAAGTGCTATGTATCATGGCTAAGCACCCAAAGCAGGTTTTTTCTCGATCACAACTTTTGGATCTCATTTGGGATTTTGAATATGAAGGAAATACGAATACAGTTACTGTATTAATAGGGCGTTTACGAGAAAAATTGGAGAAGCATGCAAAACAAACACGTTGGATTCATACGGTTTGGGGCATTGGTTATCGTTTTGAGCCAAATGGAGGAAATGAAACATGAAATTACGATATCAATTATTACTCATGAATCTATTTAGCACCAGTATCATGTTGATTGCTATTTGGTATAGTGATAAGAGAATGTTACTTGCACCTGAACAAACAAAATTATTAACAGGAATTGCTATTTTAGCAACGATTGGTTCAACAATTATTTTTTGGCTAATGACACGCCCAATTATGAGGTCTATCCAAAACTTAATGGAATTAACAAAACAATTTGGTGATAGGCAGTTCAAGACAACTTACATAATTGGAAAAGAACCACGAGAGTTTAAAGAATTGGCAACTGCTTTTCAGCAGATGGCTCAAAATTTAGAAGAGGGATTTACCAAATTAGAAGAAGCAGAAAAAGCACGTAATGAGCTAGTTACGAATATTTCACATGATTTACGAACACCTATGTCTAGCATGCAATTAATGATTGAGGCTTTGCAAGATAATCTAATTGAAGATCCTGCAATGAAAAAGAAGTACTTAGCCACAATTCTAAAAGAAATTCAACGATTAAGTGGGCTAATTAACAACCTATTCGATCTTTCCAAGTTAGAGAGTGGACAAGATGATTTTCACCCAAGTTTATCTCATGTGGACAACGTTCTATTAGAGGTACTGGAGTCTCATTCGGTTTTATTGTCAGAAAAACAGATTGAATTAAAAATACACGTCTCTGATACACTACCTCAACTTTGGATTATGCCATGTAAAATCGTACGTGTTATGAGTAATCTATTACATAATGCTATTCGATATTCCCCAGTGTCGGGAGAAATCGTATTAATTGTAGAAGAAGATAAGCAAACTCAACAAGTAGAATTTATTATACGTGATGAGGGGAAAGGTATTTCTTCAAGTGACCAATTACGTATATTTGAACGTTTCTATAGAACAGATCAATCGAGAAGTTCACAGTCAGGAGGTTCGGGCCTCGGGCTAGCTATTGCAAAATCATTGATTGAACTACATAATGGAAAAATCGGCATGCGAAATCGTTTAGATGGTAAACAAGGAAGTGAATTTTGGTTTACTCTTCCCATAACATTAGAAAAAAATAAGACTATTGAAAGATATTTATAATATTTAGGGTGTTTTATCAAATATGAAATTCTTGAAAATAAAGAGAGAAGAAGGATATAACTTCTTCTCTCTTTATAGGAGGTGGGAATATCAATTGATATTCCCAAAAGTAAAGTTTTGGATTGGTAATTTACTTTTTTAATATTATAACGAGGAATTTATGTTTATCCTATATTTTTAAGTGGAGAAAACTTCTGCAACAGAATACTATATTTCCTATTAATATAGTTAATCCAATCGAGCAAGCCGAAAAAAACTTTTGAAATATGCATACTCCTTTTCTAATTAGATTAATATAAAAGGAATAGATATAATATTTTTTAGTTTGGAAGAGCGTAGAATTTCACTTTAAATGTACCGTTAGAAGTATATCCACTAGGAGGGCCTGCGATATACAAATTCTTTCTATCATCTCCTGAAGGAATCGTTAGAATAGAACCATCTCTAACATTTGACCAAATCCCACGGTCTGAACCATTACGTATATCTTTTGCAACACTAAATGACAAAGAGGTAGCACCTTCTCCTTCCAAAACAACTCGTACTTTGGTACCTGCCGCAAGATGATCAAGTGAAAAATTATCACTTGATCTGCTGCTTTGACCAGGCTGCGCACGATAAAGTGAATCTATCTCTCTTGTTAAATTTCCTGTTACATTAGACAATTTGAATTTTTGATTATTACCACCATGGAAATTATATACTGTAACATTTGTTCCATTTGCAGTACCAGAACCACTTACATCTAACACTTTGCTTGGATCCTTCTTATTCCTTACATAATAATATCCATTTCCTGCTTCTGTTGGTATCCAATATTGCTCTTCCTTATTTTGATTAGATGTAGCAACTACATTATTGGAACCATTAGAATCATTCCAGGTTAATATAAAATTTTCATTTGTGACACTTTTAAATTGATATGCATTTTTATTTGAATCATATACTAGCTTCCACTTTTGATTATTAGCGTTGCCATTTTGCCACAACAGAACATTTCCATCTGCTTGATTTAAGTCAACGACACTACTATTATTTAAAGTAGAAACTATTTGGTAAGTACCACCATCTTCCAGTTCCGGTGCGTAAGGGTCAAAGCTAATAGGTGGCTTTGCTTCCTCAAGGGATTTTTCAAAATTTCCATCTTTGATTTCAATTGTTGCAGATCCAAAGTTCGTAGTCATTAATTTTTCTCGGATAGCTAGGCTTGGATAGCCATTCCAACCAACCATTGGTAGATGGAGCCACTGGTGATAATGGTTTTCTGGCGGCTCGTCATTGCTATTAGCCAGGCGAAAAGCATGTGTCCCCCAGCCGTCCTTATGGTATACAATTTTCGGGTGTTTTCCATCGAATCTGACGCTTGAGCGAGGATTAGTGTACCAGTTACCATGTGCTGAATAAGTTACATATTGAACCTGACCATCTTTAACCCAAACTATTGTGTGTTCCCAGTCATGTCGATGTCCACCCACAGCAGCGTTGGGAGTCATTTGATCTTTCTCAAAGTAACTCGCATACATAATTGCAGTCCAACCATTATTTGATTTGGCCCGAGAATAAGTGTTTGAATTTTCCAGTTGGCGAAGATCTCTACAGTTACCGCTCAGCGAACCGCCCAAACTTAGACCAGGGTTAGTCGTGCCATCTGGAGAAATTGCTGCAGTCGCATAACACCCGTCTGTGTCGTAGTCATACACAGGAGCATACTCTAACTCTATATTTGACGCATTTTGTGGGAGTGCCTTGATTACATCCGCATATGCTTTTGAGCTAGAAAGATAATCCTTATCAAATTGTCCACCTAAGTTGAATGCAAATGTACTTAATACAATTAACGCAATCATTACTATCTTTGATATTAATTTCATATTACCCCTCCTAAATGAAATGAATTTAATAGATAGTTACAACAGAACTTAGCTGAGTTTATCCAGAATTAATATTACTTATATATAAATCTCTCCTTTCTATATAACTCCTCTTTAAAAAATCATCATGATAAATTTTTCCGAATATACGATACATAGACAATTGCATCATTTCCAACATCTTCTTTTCCAATAAAAGCGCTAACATCATTTACTAGTAATAAAGTAAAAACAATCAATCTACTCTAATCACTGAATTTAATTAGAAGCCACTGTCTAAAATCCTTCTGAATCATTCGAAACAGTTGATGTAATGCATATTCATAATAGTTAATCATTCTTATACCTTTTTACATTTCCTTCTCTCTAGTTGAATATAGAGCTACTTCACAAACAGCATCAAGATTAGATAAATTTCAAACAAATATTATAGTTAATACCAAATTAGTTTGAAGATTCTAACCATTTGATGCTTGGGTAAAATATAGCATATATTGTCGAAATTTGTCTACAATATATCAGAATTATTAAAAAACAAAAGATGACATCGATGATTTCCGAAGGTTAACAGGTTCTGCTAAAAAGTTTTAATAACGAAAACCCTATCTTTTTACAGTTATTAATGAGAATTTGACTTATATTTTTTATTTTTGGGACAATTAATTTCTTAAGCTACTAGATGTGTAATGATATCTACAATGTAACGAAGATAGAACGATGGTTAAAGATTGGAAAATATCAATGGAAAATGGTACTACTCTTATGAAAAAGGTCCCAAGGCTACAAAATTTAATACTATGAATGGAAAAATGTATTAATTTGATAATAACGGCGCTATGTCTACTGTATGGTTGAAAGAAAATAAAAATTGGTACTACTTAAATGCAAATGGATCAATGAAAACAAATTGGTTACAAAAAATAGAAGTTGGTACTATTTACAATCTAACGGTGCAATGGCAATAGGGAAGGATGGCGTTTTTGTATGTCTATTTCTGTATCTGATGAATTACAACTATTTGCTCAAGAGATTCAAAGTCTTTTATCTCCAGCATTAGAACCCAAAAGATAAATAACTTGAAAATTTTATTTCTTTTTACAGATAACTCACAAAAATAACATATTTCAATCTTATTGTTATATGTAATGATTATTTTATATAGCTAGTCTTTTTCAAAATAATTATTACATATACAGGAGGTTTTGAAATGGATATGGATTCCTATTACTGGGAAATGGTAAAAAAGAATATTGGTGTTTATTCAAAAGCGGAACAAGAATGTCTTAGGAATAAAAGAGTAATTATCTTTGGGTTAGGGGGAGTAGGAGGTTACGAAGCAATCCTCTTTTCTAGGATGGGGATTGGGCATATTACAGGGGTCGATCCAGATGAATTTGAAATATCTAATATAAACAGACAAATGTTAGCCCTTTCTAGTGTGGTGGGAACACCAAAAGCAAAAGTTGCAGAACAGGTAGTAAAAGATATACATCCCTATATTTCAACAAACTTCTTACAAGCAAAAGTAGATGAAGACAATGTAATGGAACTGATAAAAGGACACGATATTGTGGTAGAAGCTGTCGATGATATGCCTTCCAGGGTAATTATACATAGAACAGCTAGGGAATTAGGTATACCGAGTGTAGGGATGTCAGGTAGTCCACCTACAAGAGGATTTGTTTCTACATTCTATCCAACTGGAATTCCTTATGAGGAGGCATTGAATGTGTCGATTGTAGGTTCAAAATTAACAGATCCTAAACTAAGGCAACAAATTGCTGATGTCAAGAAAAAAAGAGCATGGTATTCAGTCGAAAAAGGAGCACCAGAAGATTGGGCACAAGATTTTTGCGATGGAAAAGTAGGGTGGATTATTACCCCTATGCGTGCTCATCTTTTATCACTTTTTAGTTTTCATGAAGCAATTCAAGTGCTAACAGGTCGTGAACCTTTAGCTAGAGCACCAAAGGGCATAGTTATAGATGTAGATAGTCTTACTCCTGTCCAGGTAAAAGAAGCACCAGAAAACGGTTGGGATTATGCAACATTATAAGGGGGAAGCAAATTTGTTCACTGAAAATTTAAATACACAAAATATATATGAAGAGAGCTTTACACGAAATATTGGTGTAATTTCTATAGAAGAACAGAAGAAATTAAAGAATGCTCGTGTTACTGTAGTGGGTGCTGGAGGAGTAGGGGGGATTACACTTATCCAGTTGGCACGAATGGGGATAGGAAATCTTCATGTGATTGATCAGGATGTTTTTGAAGCGAGTAATATTAATCGACAAATGCTTAGCTCTATAAGTAATTTAGGGAAGTCAAAGGCACTTGTGGCTCTAGAAACCTTAAAAGACATTAATCCTTTACTACAAGTAAAGATCACACAAGAGTTTGTTACAGAAAATAACGCAAAAGATCTGCTAGCAAATACAGATATCATTATAGATGCTACTGATAATTTGGTCGCAAGAGTTATTATTCACCGTACGGCTCAAGCTTTAGGAATTCCTTCTATCTGGATTGCTGTTACTCCTCCTTTTAGAGGTGGGGTAATGTCATTAACTCCTGAATCTGTCCCTTATGAAATTGCATTAGGATATCCGTCTTATCAACAAGAACTGACGCCTGAAATGCAAAATAGAATTCATAGTTTAAAAGATGGACGTGCTCTGTATTCTATCAAACATGGTGCAGATGAACAGTGGGCGAATAGCTATGTGAAAAAAGATCGCCCATGGGCTGTACTATCTCCTGTTGCAAATATTGTTGGGATTCTAGCAAGCTTTGAAGCATTCAAGTTTATTGTAAATCGAGAAGATTTACAACCTATAACCAGTCCAAATATTATACAAATTAACCTTTCAGATCCAAATATGATACAGGTATGTGAACCTGAAAACGGCAGTTGGAATTATACAACTTTATAGAAGAGGGAAAATATATGGTTTCTTTTATACTGCTAGGAATTATTTTTATACTCGCTTTGGTTGTTAAAGATTATGCATTAGCTAGTGCCGCAAGTTTACTAGGTGTGTTGCTTGCTATTGGGCAAAAAGCGATATTGCATTATATTCAACAATATGCCTTTCCGATTGGAATTTTCTTTCTCATGTTATTTCTTTTAGTGCCCATCACATCTGGGAAGATTACCATTGAAAACATAATAAAATGTATTACCTCTCCTATTGGTTTGGGATCAATTTTAGCGGGTTTTATGGTGTCGTTTATAGGAGGAAAAGGGGTAGGGGTTCTACCTATGAATCCTACCATATTATTAGGCGTTTTAATTGGTACTCTGATTGCCGTATTGTTTACAAAGGGGTTACCAGCTGGATTAATTATTGCAGCTGGAATTATAGCCATCATTTCTATGAAATGAAAGGGAATTTAAAAATGAAGAAAAATTGGAGATATATAAGTTTAATAGGAGTATTCTTTATTCTTTTACTGTCTAGCTGTTCTAATCACCAAGAGGTTCCAAAGAAGAGCAAAGAATCTAAAATAGCAAAAGAAGAATATAAAATTTCACAAGAAGACGAAACATTATTTTTACTTCATAAAAGTATAAATACCAAAAAACAGTATACATCTGACGAAATCATTTTGTTTTTAGAACCGTTTAGCGTTCCTACTGCAGAAGCTTTTGATGTATCAAAATACTCATGGATGGATGCGTATGCTAAAAAAGGATATGACACGTGGGCAATGGATTTTAGAGGATTTGGGCAATCTTCAAGACCGAAAGAAATGTCAGAACCGCCTAACCAAAATAAACCAATCATTCATTTGGACGATGCAACAAAAGATTTAGAAACGGTTGTGAATTGGATTAAAAGTAAAAGGAATGTAAAAAAAATTCATCTTGTTGGCTGGTCATATGGGGGAGTGGTAGCTGGAAATTATGCAATATCACATTCTAATGATGTTAATACACTTGTTTTATATGGATACATGCATGGATTTACGCTTCCAATGATGACAGAGCCCTTTGACAATCCGTTACAGCGAGGGGAATTTAATCCTCATGCACCCTCTTATCAAGCTGTAGACTTTGATAAAGGAATGCATCACTGGCATATGATGATGGGCGAGAAAAAAATTGTAACAAATGAAGCTATGGATTCTGTAAAAGAAGTATTTCTTCGCTCAGATCCAATTAGCGAGAAAAATAATGGCATAATTCGTCGACCGATGGGGCCTCTTCAAGATTTATATTCTATTTGGAATAACCGTCCTTTATATGATGCATCTCAGATTACTTCTCCTGTGCTGGTTATTTATGGAGAAGATGATTTATTTGCCGATAGAGATATGTTGTCAAAATTAACAGGTGCCAAACACAAAAAGGAAGTTGTGATTCCTGATGCTACGCACTGGGCTGTTTATGAAAAAAATCACCCTATACTATTTGAACAAGTATTGAACTTTATAGAAATGAAAGAAGGAAAAGAGTAATGAGCCAGAATATAACAATATTAGATGCCACTTTACGCGAAGGCGAACAACAATGTGGCGTCCGTTTTTCAAAAGAAGATAAAATTAACCTGCTTCATACGCTGGAGGATTTTGGAATCACCTTAATTGAGGTTGGACATCCTGGGGTTTCTCGTGAAGAAGAGGAGATCTGCCAAGAGGTTGCTGCCTCTGCAGAACATGCTGATATTTTAATGCATGCTCGAGCAAAAAAAGAAGAAGTTCATGCTGCTTATCGAGCAGGTGCCGATTGGGTAGGAATTTGGGCGTCTATTAATCCAATTTCTTTGCAAACAAAGTATACCAATCGATCAAAAGATTATGTGGTAAGCCAAGTGAAGGAAGCAATTGAAGAAGCTAACACTTTAGGAATGAAAACCAGATTTACAATTGAAGATGCTTCCAGAACTACCTGGGAAGATATCGCTTACCTTGGACACATTGCATCTGAAGCTGGAGCAAATCGAATTAGCTTAGCTGATACGGTGGGAATTTGGGAACCTAATGAGTGTGCAACCATAGTCAAGAAAGCGGTTGAAACATTCCCCTGTGAAATTGAAGTACACCTACATAATGATTTAGGACTAGCACTAGCGAATGCTCTTGCGGCTATTGATGCTGGGGCTTCTGTCATTGATGCAACTTTATGCGGGATAGGTGAACGGGCTGGGATTGTTGATTTACTAAATTTATCTGTTCTGTTATCACAAAAATATAATCAATACTTTCAATTAAAAATGATTCCAGAATTAACACAATCTCTTCAATTGGCTACAGGTTGTAAAGTTGATCATTGGAGACCTATCATTGGAAAAAATGTTTTTACACATATAGCACCTTATCACATAAAAGCTGTGAATCATAATGTTTTAGCATATGAAGGAATTCAACCTGAAATGATAGGAAGAGTGAGGAAGATACAACAAAAACGGGTAGAAAGAAAAGGCCCTCGCCTTTCAAAGAATTTACGCGTTAGCAAACCATTTGTAAAAGGGGCGTCTGAACTTTTGTATCATAGGGATGGACCAGGGGAACGATGGGTACAAATGGATCATAGAACAGATGAGCGTGCATCATTTTATGTAATACAACGTATATTCTGTAATCAACATATGGACGAAAACTTGGAAGGGCATGTGGATTATCATGCACATCATTGTGATAGTGCTTTTATTTTTTGGGGTAATAACATAGATGGGACAGGGCTTATATGTGAAGTGGAAATCGAAGGAGACGTGGAAATCATTGAAAGCCCTGCATCTGTTTTTATTCCATCCGGTTTTAAACATAAATACAAGTACCTTTCAGGTGTAGGAACATACACAAACATTGTACTAGCCCCTAATTATAATTCCAGTTTGTTAGAAGAAGATCTTTCGAAATTATATATATATTAACAAAGATTAGAAACAGATGGGATCCAATTGATTTTTTGAATCCTATCTGTTTCTTTGAATGGCCCCAAAAAGAAGGAATTTTTGCTGCGTCCCTATAGCGCCCTATCTCAAAATATATGGGTATAGGATTAATTAATCCTCTTTTTTCATAAATACTTGTATTTACAAAATGGCTGTGAAAATATTAATGAAATTGGAGGGTTTATGCTCTTAATATTGAGTTTATATTATATAAACAAACTTAAATATATTAGGGAGTTAATAGTAATATGAAAGAAATTGAAATTATAAAATCAAAAGAAACAATGACTATTATATGGCAAAGTGCAATGATAAGTATTCCCTTAGAGGACATACTTAAAGTTTATAAAAATAATAA
The DNA here is from genome assembly GCF_030164735.1 of Bacillus sp. RB3. NCBI lineage: Bacteria > Bacillati > Bacillota > Bacilli > Caryophanales > Bacillaceae > Bacillus > Bacillus sp. RB3. The sequence continues at coordinate 19,095 of NZ_JASNGE010000027.1, read as the reverse complement.
TAATATTACAGACACTACTAAAGTGGTTAATATCGGAAAATGCTTTCAGCATTCAGAACATATCTTTATTAGAACAAAGAAATTAGATTACTTATTATTTACAACTAATAAGTTAGCACTTCTAAATAAAATTAACCTTTAATTATTTTAAAAGATACTTAAAAAGACCCTGGTACAAAATTGATCTTTATATGAGTAGTAAATAAGCTGTGAAAACTCCCAAGCTTTTTCTAAAAAATTCGTGGTTTCTTAGGTTCTGTTGCGAAGTTGTGTAATTGAATTTACATTCTTGAAAAAAGGAGTAAAGAGAATCACAAATGCAATACTTTAAAGAGAAACAGTTCAAAAAGAATATTATCTTGGAAGCTAGATGCAACTTATATAAAAAGGAAGACTTTCAAAATGAGAAAGTCTTCCTTAGCTTTTTCCTAATCCCAATTAATATCCCCAGTAGTTATAGCTCCTTTAGCTTTGCAATAACCTTGACCTATACTTTCTAGTTTTAGACTATATTTACCTCGACCTAGTTGTTCGTTTCTTTCAAACATATCACCTGGTTGCAATGTCTTTTCATACTTGACTTCATGATTTTTATATAATGTTACCTTTATGGGTACCTTACTTTCTGAATAATTTGATACATGAAAGAAAGGACTGTATTTTTTCGTGGTTAATTCTCTTGTTTGTTGGGATTTTATATCTACTAAGTTTGCCATGCTGATTCGTAAATCTTTTTGCTCTTCATATTGTTGTAGTTGGTTCCAAATCGCTTCATGCCCCTCTGGTATATGTGTAGTAAATAAAAACGTATCAATTTCTTCAAAATGGATTGGATTTTTATCAGTTTGTTTATAAACCTTATCTTGGAAAATTGAAATAAACCCCTTATTGATGAGGAAAAGTCCTAGTCCCCCTAATACTAAAAAAATAACTATACCTAAAATGGAAAGTTTAATGGACTTTCGTTTGAATGCATGCATTTTATATATCCTCCTCGTGCCGACGGGTCAAGTCTATAAATAATATAATAATTATCAAATAGGGGTACGGAAACGATTCGGGAGATGAGGGGTCACTCTGGGATTTAATTACAAATATAAAAAAGAACTTTATTCAAGTTCTTTTAATCTACGATATAGAGCGGCCTGACTCACTCCTGTAATCTGACATATTTCTTTTACTGTTTTATTGGTATGTTTTCGTAATTCAATTGCATGGTTCATGCCAGGATGTTTATCTGTGTATTTCTTCATTCTTCCTCTATATACTCCTTTTTGTTTTGCTAGCTTTATTCCCGCATGTTGTTTTTCTTTAATCATTTCACGATCTAATTCACTAAAGGCAGCCATGACAGTTAAAAAGAATTTTCCTGTTGGAGTTCTAGTATCTATTCCTAAATTTAAAATTGCAAAGTGAACATCCTTTTCCCGAAGTTGTTCTACTAACTGTAGTAGCTGAATGGTATTTCTATCTAAACGATCCATTCTAGTTACGACCAAAGTATCCCCAGGAGTTAGTTTTGACAGTATAATGTCTAACTCTGGCTTTTGATTTGTTACTCCACTTATTTTCTCTTTAACAATTTCATCTACTCCATATTTCATGAGCTTTTCAATTTGTGTATCTAGATTTTGATCTTGTGCACTTACACGAGCGTATCCATAGACCATTTTTATCCCTCTTTTTGCATATGTTTTTGATAAGTGTTATTGAGAGTCTCTGAGGTTAATAATATCAAGGAAAAGATATATTCTCAATAGGGTACACTCTATTGAGAATATAAATATGCAATTATGCATAATTTATATTTTTTTATTTAAATAAAAATACAACCTAATATATAATTAAAAAGTTTTTAACAAATTGATAAGGAGATGCGAGTATGAAGAAAATCATAGGACTTATATTATCATTATTTTAATTATTTTCTACCTATGCACCAATGTTTACAGAGGAAGTCGAAGTTTTAAATCAAATATGTCGCGTCAAAGAGAAAGGAGACTGGTATTATTATGGATCTCGTCAACATAATGCGAATTTTACACTAAGAGATTTTCAAATTAAAAAATCGGTTTTACTGTATATTAAGAAGGCCCTATAAACGGACTACTACATTTAAAAAATGAAACATCTTATGAATTAATTATTGTTTAGACAGAATGACTTAGTTTGTCCTTATGCGAAATATCAGTATGAATAGAAATTTGATAATCATATAAAATGCCGTAAATGAGGGATAAAATAAGTGCTGATTTTGCAATTATATTTTTAACAATTGAATAGGAGCTATTATGAACACAATTAAGAAATTATTTTTAAGTTTTATGGTATGTATTTTATTATTCAGTACAGTAGGAACAGCGTATGCAGAACAAAATGATCAAGTGAATTCATCATCTTTTATTGACGTTCCTAAAACCCACTGGGCGTATAAAGAAATGATGTATATGGCGGAGAATAAGATTATAACAGGATACGGAAATGGGTATTTCGGTGCAGCTGATCCTATTATTCGCGAACATCTTGCTGCTTTCTTGTACCGATATTTAAAACCGCAAGATAGTACTAATAATCCATTTGTTGATATTGGTGACAGCAATTTTAAAAAGGAAATTTTGGCACTTACTGCACGGGGCATATTTAGCGTAAATGTAGAGAAACAATTTAATCCGAAAAATAATATGACGCGTGCTGAAATGGCTGCAGTGCTTGTCAGAACATTCGATTTAAAACCGCAAGGGAATTTTGACTTTACGGATATGAAAGGTCATTGGGCTAACGAATATGTCAAAATATTAGCTGGAAATAAAATCACAAATGGTACTGGTGATGGCAATTTTAATCCAAATGGACTTGTCACAAGAGAGCAATTTTCTGTGTTCTTATATAGGACAATCATGGCAACATCAGGTATAAAAAACAATGAATCGGTTGGCTGGGTGAAGGAAAAGGAGAATTGGTATTATTACGACAAAGATGGGAGTAAGCAAAGAGATAACATTACGTTAGATGGAATAGAGTACTCCTTTTTTAAAGATGGAAGGCTATTTGAAGGAAGAAAGCAGGTAGGGAAAGATACTTTATATTATAGTGAACCTGATAAACTAAAGACCGGATGGAGTTTTTCTGCAACTTCATGGAGTTATTTAAAAGATGGGAAGTATGTGACAGGAACATTTAACTATCAAGGAAAACCATTTGAAATAAATAAATACGGGGATATGGAAAAAGGATGGATTACTCTTCGTTCTACTGTTAAAAGAATCTATCCAAAGCCAGAAACAAAATTTCTATTTAAATCTAAGACTGTAAAGGATGGAGATGTTTTAGAGGTCATATCCAAGCAAGGTTTATGGTATCAGGTAAAATACCAAGGAGAAATTGGATATGTTCGAGTACTGGAGTCTGTTGTAATTGGTGAATCACCAGTTCGTTCATGGGATGTAGCAAAAGAAGCAACGAATTTGTCTCATTTTATGATAACGGAGTATCATAAAGATCCTGAAAAGTACTTTCCTCCTAATATTCACAAGAAATTTGATAAACAATTAGATAGTGATTTAACTCTTCTTGCGAATGGATTACAATGGATTGATCAATTAAAAGAAGCACTCTATTTAGATAATAAACAAGGATGGGTACAAGAAGAAGGAAAATGGACGTATTATAAAAAAGATGGGCAAAGAATAACAGGTTTTCAATCAATTGATGGAAAACGTTATTATTTTGGTACCGATGGTTTTATGCAAACTGGATGGGTACATACAAATGGATACGATTATTATTTGGGAACCGATGGCGTGGTACAAACTGGAATCCAACATATTGACGGAAAAATCTATTACTTTGGCCCGTTAGGTCCTGTACAATCAGGATTTACACATGTTGATGGGAAACCGTATTATTTTGATGCTTCTCATGAATCAAGAAATGGTTGGATGAAACAAGAGTTTAATTGGTATTTACTACAGCCTTCAGGTGCATTACAAACAGGAGATTTTACATATAAAGACAAGAAATTCTCCTTTAATCAAGACGGAGAAATGATTAAAGGGTGGGTTACATTAGAATCCCTTGTTAAAAAAGTATATCCTGAGCCAGACTTGAAAAAAGCATTACGTGCAAAAAGTGTGAATAAGGGTGAAGTGATAGAAGTAGTGGGGAAAGTCGGTTCTTGGTATGAGGTTAATTACCAAGGTGAAAAAGGATATGTGCGTATTCATGATGCCATTATTTTCGATCAGGAGGCTAAAAGTCCACTTACTTTACTTGATGGAAAAGTAAAGATATTTGAAGGTGTATTAGATTACTTAAAAAGTGACGAAACATACATAAATAACACGATCAAAATTTTAGAAGAAGAAGAACAACGTTGGGTAGATGATGCAGAAAACTTAGAGAATCTTTCCAGAGGCATTAATGATGCAAAGCAAGATGTACAGTATAAAAGGCAAGTCATTAAAGAAGCGCATGATAAGTTAGAAGAATTAGTGAATGCCATGAAAGGTGACATAAAAAACTTAACGGTTACACAAAGGAAAGAGCTAGTAAAATTGCTTGGAGCCGATGGGAAAGAATTACTAGATTTTAGTATGGATACATATGTTTTTATACTTCAACAATATGTATCTATGGCTCAAGCGTATGAGAAAACTTATCAAGAATTAGATGTGGTTGCGGGTAAAGTTCTTGAATTGCAAAAAGATATTAACGCACTTACTCATCAAATCACATTGGATATGCAAGAGTTATCGAAGGGATTATCTGGCGCCATTAAAGACTTAGGACCAGTCATAAATAGTTCTATTCGCTTGAAACATTCAATAGAAGAGGCGAAGCCTGGAATGGAGGAACTTGTTCAAGTAACAAGGAAAAACGTTCCAGTCATTGCACAAGATTTACAAGCGTTAGATGCGAAAGTCCCAGGATTCTTCACAGATTTCAATATGGGAATAGATCTTGCAAATACATTTATGGACTCAGCTAATAAAATAGCAAGCCATAAAATTGATATACCTGCTGCTGCCATCAACGTTGGCAATATTGATTTAACTAATGCTTTCCGTGATTTTGGTGTTACACCAGAAAAAATGAAAGAGCTTGAACAAGCTGATCGAGATACGACTAAATTCATGAATGTCACATTGGATGCTTGGCCAATTATTAATGTGCCAAAAGAAATTATTCAATTGGTACAAGGCCATGAAATGGGCGAAAAAGACAAATACAAACCATCTGATTACGCGTTTGGTGTTGCATCAGTACTTACTGGTGGAACTATAAAAACTGTAAAAACTATCGGAAAGGTAGTTGGCACTGTTGAGGATATTGAAAAGAAAGCGAAAAATCTTGAGAAGGCTGCGAAGAATACAAACCATGAAGTAAAAATATTAGGAAGAGGTTCTACTGGTAGAACAACAGCTAATTCATTAGAAGAGCAACTTGCAATGAAAGAAGTTAGATCAAATCCACAAGGTAAGGAAATAAGGGTACCTATGACAGATCCTAGATGGCCTAAGGAAGACGGGTGGGTCAAAATGGCCCATAATGTAAATGGGGTGGAAATACATTATGTTAAAAATACAAAAACTGGTGAATTTGATGATTTTAAATTTAAAGATAAAAAATAAATAAGGGGCGTTTATTATGAAAGTAACTTGTTTGTACAATACTGGAGATTATCTAACAAAGGCAACCGAGGAAATATTCAGTTTAGTTATTAAAAAGGAGTATATTGTTTATGGCATATGCAAGTTACAAAGTGGTGAGTTGACATATTTAATTTTAGGAGAACGTGAAAATATGCCATCATGGTATCCAGCAGAATTATTTAAAATATCCGATGCCCTACAACCTTTAGAATGGTACTGTGCAGATCACAGACATGTTAAAAATACATATATAGATTATATATGGGGATATAAAGAGTTAGCTTTGGATGATACACATGCTCTTGGATTAATAGAAAGAGAAAATAAAGATATGGAACTATTTTTAAAGCGTAAAGCTGAAATTGATGAATTTGATGAATTGTAATAGTAAATGAATGAATTCATTTACTTATAAAAAACGTAGGAATTAAATATTCCTACGTTTTTTTGTACATAACATTTAAATAAACACCTTGTTTTTTGAAAAAGTTGAAGGATCAAATGGAAGATTTTCTGGTATTCGATTTGAATCAATATGATACTTTCCAAATCGATTTACGTGCGCTGTCATGTAAGGACTCAAATAACAAATCAATTCTTTATTAAATCCCTCTTTTTGTTTTTCATACTCATGAATTAGTTTAGATATAGAAAACACATTATAAAAGATAAGACAATTGGCAACCAGGTGATTATACTTAATAATTTTCTTCTGTTTTTCACGATCATTCTCAGAAATAATGCCTTCCCCACCAAAAAAGAGCCACTTTGTAAATCCATTAAATGCTTCAGATTTATTTGTTGCAGATTGAATGGTACGTCGTAATTTTTCATTAGACATGAATTGTAACAAAAATATCGTCCTAATAGCTCTGCCTAATTCACAAAATGCCTGATATATTTTATTTCTCTTACTATATGTGCCTAGTGTATTCAATATAGTAGAGGGAGTAATTTTACCAGCTTTGATGGACATCGCAATTCTAAGCATATCTGGGTAGTGATTTTCAATCATACTCCAATTGATTTCTCCTGAAAATAGTTCATCAATATGTTCATAATTGTCTTGTGTATTGGGGCGAAATAATTTTAATTGTTTCCAATTGCGAATGCGAGGCATTAACTGAATACCCAATAAAGTAGCTAAACCAAAGACTGTGGTGCTTTGTCCTTGTGTATCCGAATGTAGAATTTCCGGTTGAATATCTACCTGTTCATTCATCAAAATATCTAATATATGTATTCCTTCCCAAACGCCACAAGGAATAAAATTACTAAATAAAGCAATATATGTGTCGGAAACATGATAATATCCAATGCCTCCATAACCTCCATATCGAATATGATTTTCAGATAAAAGATTTTGTTCATAGACATCCCATATCGTTCCATCTGCTGATGCACTTTTTCCATCTCCCCAATATTTTGGAAGCTCAAAACGATTATAAGCATTAATAATATATCGAATTGCTTTGTCTAAATCTGCAACTGTTACATGTCTTTGATTAATCCAAGCAATTTGCTTTCGATCTATTTCTTGTATTGAACGAGCTGTTTGAGTAGGACCTAAGTTACATCCGTAGCAGAATGTATTTGTTACATAACGTTCAACATGATTTTCTAATTTGCCCTCATATCCGGAAATAGGTCCAAAGAAACGAGTCCAATTGAGCCAGTACTCTGTATCTGCTAACATATCTAGAACGTTAATCGGTTCTAAATTATACATAATATAATTTTCAAGCTCTTTTAATTCAGGAGGAACCTTCTTCTTTTTTAGTTTTCCAATTACTACTTCCCCTTTTTCAAATCGAATTTGTTGATTATGCGGGAAAGATTTGTTGGTATTATAGCAAGCTTGTTGAAGGTCATCATGCATCTTTTTTGTGAAATCTGAACCTAAACTAGGTAAGTTTAATTGATTACAAAATTCTTCAAGGTTCTCTTCATATTCTTCCCATGAAATCAGTTGTTTTCGATAATCTGCATATTTTTCACTTCCTTCAATATATAAATCTCCAGATTTCAAACCCCACATAATTTGTGAAAATACACATACTTCAAAATGCCGACGATTCAGTTCCTCTGGAACAACGTCTCTTTTCTTTTTAGGGCTTAACCATCTCCACCAACCATCAGGTATCCAGGACAAGTTCAGAAGAGGTGTCACTTCCCTTTTCCGCAGTCCAATCTTCTTTATATGAGCGACTGATATCCATTCTTTTCTGGTATGTTGATGAGATAATAGAAATCGAATGGCTTCTACTATAGATGAATCCTGATTTGTTGACCGTAAAGGAACTACCTCTAAAATTTTGAATAGTGTAGAGCGATGACTTTTAAAGAATTTTTGTAAAAACAAATAGTAATTATCTCCACTAAGCGCTAGATGATCTTCGCAATCTTGTAATACTTAATCTTCTTTATCTCCAAGTATTTGTTGGATGGCTTGTAAACGTTCTTCAGGCATTCCTTCCGTTTGATAGGCCATCAGTACATGCTGTAAAGTGGCTACTAAAGAATCCGTTCGTTTTTGTGTCTGTTTTTTATAATTCTGTAAAAATTCACGTCCTTTTTTATGGATACTCATCATACGTTTTATCAGCATTTCACCAATATTATCTAATATCCTTGATGTTTGTACAGAAATCAAAGAGATGGCTAACGTATATCTTTTCTTCTTTTCTATTTCTGACATACGATAAGCATCTAATGTTTTAGCTTCAGCAGCCATTTGTTGTATTTTGGTTGAAGAAAAGCTTTCAAGAAGGTAAACAGGTATTTTTTGATGTATTAACCAATCGTAATGCAGAATTAACTCTTTTAAATGAAATAAGGAGGCACGTTTGGCGTCTTCTTTGAGACGATTCCAAGGGCTATAAAAGGTGTCAGGTTCTGTTTGGAATAAACAATCTATTTGTCTTATTTGTTGCTCTTGTAATGTTTCGTATACTTGCTCATAAATGAAACGATAAGATTTATGTCTTATTTCGTTAGCCGATTCTTTAAAAGTGTTATAAACGGGTAATTCATATCTTTGATGTATTAACTCTTCAATAGCTGCATTAATTAAGTCAGCTGGATCATCTTTACTTCCAGCTACATGTTTCATTGTATCAAGCATAATTTGACGAGCATTATGATCAAATTGTTGAATTTTTAGATACTGTCTTACAAAGTAATACTGTCTTTTTACAGTACGTGTTTTACTGTATGCTTCCCATTCAGTTTCAATGGGGATAGGTAATTGAGCTGACTGAGCAATGTGTTTAATTATAATTGGAGGTATATCTGAAATACGTGTGAAAAAGCCAAGATTTTGTACAGTTTTTAGCAAAATTAGTAGCGCTAGCTGTTGTAATGTTCCTTTTGTTTTCAAACTTGTCCATTCTATTTCGCTTCTTGTTGGCGTATATACACTACTTAGTTCTTCCGTACTTAAATTATGTTTGATTCTTGGATATATCGTATCTTGAATACTAGGCATAACTAATCCCCCTAGAATTTATATATGTTTCTATATTCAACCATCTTCATTGTAAAATAAAAACCTATCCGCAGATAGGTTTCTTGTTTATATTTATAGTATTCATTTGAATATTTTTCCAGAGTGGCCCCTCATACCCAGAATCGTTTCCGTACCCCAAATAGTACTATATTTAATATACTCATATTTGTCAATGTGACTTATTGTAAACAATAAGATTAGCTCTTGAAAAAATTTTGCCGACATTTCTCTGAAATATGTACGATATCGGTGTCCCATACTCATTCAGCTAATACCTTCGGTATTGTTTTGAATGTTCACTAATGCTTATTGCATGATTTCGTTCCATGGCTAAACAGACCCCTAAGTTATTGCAATTCATCTTTTTTATAAACGATTAAACTTTTTCAAACCGGCACTTTTCCACTTCTCTAAGAATCACATTATATCTTAGGTTTTCAAAGAGCAATCTGTACAAATATATGGTAGCAAACATGTTGGCTTATGCCAACCGACATTCATCTCCCACCCAAAATTAGTGTTTCACACCTTCACATTTTTGAGGAAGGAGTCTTCTGTCGGAAAACGATAGAAATTGTTACAAATAACTCAAAAAAAGAACCTAATTAATAGGCTCTTTTTTGTTGTTGATTATTTTTGTGCTAAAATACGTTCAACCTCATCTATGCCTAATTTACTGGCTTTAGCAATCGTTTCAAGTGGTACACTAAGTTCATGCATACCTTTAATCATCTGTATTTTCCCTTGCTGAACCCCTTCTTGAATTCCTTCTTTTTTCCCCTCATTACGAGCATGAGCAAACTTTGCAGCCCCATCCATTAAGGCCTTTTCTCTTGCTTCATATGCTTGACGAAAAGAAGAATCTTGACTCATACGTTCCCACTTATTCATTGCTTTTTGTAAAATCGGATCTTGATTCATGGCAATGTCCTCCAATGTTTGTGTGAGATACTCATCTTCATTCGCTGGTAACAATAATAACCAACGAACAAACGAATCTTCCCACGGATTAACTTTTTCTTCACGCCATTGCTGTAGTAACTTTGGAATCTCTACAATATGAACTTCTATATCATCACTTAATAACTTTTGTTGTTGTTGATTCCAAAGGATTTCTGTTGTATGAAACGCTTCATATTCTGGAAACATCACAAAGTTTAATAAGTTTATGGTAATCGTTTTATGAAGTGAGCTATAAGGCATTCCTTTTTGCGATTGAGAGGTGTATAACCTTCCCCAATAATACAAGCTTCGTTTAACCATATCGTGATTATTATTCAATTGTATTTCTACATTTACCTTTGTACCTGTATTTAATGTAGCCGAAATATCTAAAATCGATAATTTATCTTCTTCATATTCTCGATGCAAATGTGGATCTTCTAATTGTAAGGCAACAATAGGTGATTCTAAAGAATCTTTTAATATGGCATTTAAAAAAGCAACTAAAATATCTTCATTCCCATTTGTGCCAAATAACTGCTATCGATACGTAAATTTACTAATGAATTGGACATGGTTTTCCTCTTCCTGTTTCAGACTATATCTTTACCTTTATTGTACATAAAACTAAAGTCAATATGCAAACAATCTCCTATGATTTATATAGGGATAAATCTTTCTCTTAAAGGAAGGGTTCTATTTTACAATAGGAAACTGTTTGTTAAGAAAATCTTAAGAAGCTCCTCCACTTTTTATTAAGAAATGCTCTTTATACTTGGAAATGCGTTAAAGATTCTTCTTATTTAAACTTGAAAAATGAATGAAATCACACTTAATCATATAAGAAAAAGAAAGGTGGAAATGAAAGATGAAAAAAGCTTGGATTGCAGTGTCAGGATTAGTTGTTGTAGGGGGTGGATTATTAACTTATATGGGAGGAGAAACAATAGATAGATTTAATCCATTAGTGAGAGAAAAAGATGTGTACGTCCTTACAAAAGGGGAAGCAAAACCTGATGGTAAGAGATATTTTTACATGTTAAACGGAGTTGATGAATCAGGCGATGAAAATACCATTAAAGTAGGGGTTTCTGGTAAGGATGATTATCCAGATTCTTATTTAAAGGTTCATGTAAAAGGAAAGTATGTTTACAAATTTGAGAAAGTGCAGGAAAAAGAAGTTCCTGAGAAAGCAAAAGAAAAACTTGAAAAATAAATAATGAATTTATGAAGTTAAAAACAAAGGTAGGAGAATATTATGAACCACTCAGTTGTAAATGTCAAAAATGTTCAAAAAGTGTACGGTAAAAAAGGTGAAAATCATTCACACGCTTTAAGAGATGTATCTTTCTCGATTCGAGAGGGAGAATTTGTTGGAATCATGGGACCGTCTGGTTCAGGAAAAACAACTTTATTAAATGTAATTTCAACATTAGATGTAGTAACGGGCGGCATTGTTGAAATTGCTGGTATCGATATAACTAAAATGAAGCAAGGAGAGCTTTCAGATTTTCGTTCTCAAAAATTAGGATTTATCTTTCAAGATTTCAATTTATTAGAGAATCTATCTATTTATGAAAATATTGCACTGCCCCTTTCACTTCAAGGAGTCCCATCGCGTAAGATTGGTCCAAAAGTAAAGAAGGTAGCCAATATGTTGGGGATTTCGGAAATACTTCAAAAATACCCATCCGAGGTATCTGGCGGACAAAAACAACGTTCTGCAGCAGCACGCGCGCTTGTACATGAACCAGCAATTATTTTAGGGGACGAGCCAACAGGGGCACTAGATTCAAAAAATGCAAAAAGCCTTTTAGAAGCAATGAAAAATCTAAATGAAAAACAAGATGTTTCGATTATGATGGTTACGCATGATCCATATAGTGCAAGTTACTGCCAACGCATTTTGTTCATTCAAGATGGTGAGTTATATAAAGAAATACATCGTATTGGTACACGTGAGGCGTTCTATAAAGAAATTTTAGATGTACTTGCGGATTTAGGTACACAAAAAGGATAAGAAAGGACGTCCACCATGATATTTAAACTTTCTATGTCAGGGCTAAAAAGTAAGCTAAAAGATTATATTGTCTTACTAGTTGGTCTTGTTATGTCAATTTCAATTTTTTACATGTTTCAAACGCTAGCATTAAATAAAACATTTGTTGAAGCAAATACTACTATTCGTTCAATTGCGCCTGTTTTTCAAACAGGTTCAGCTCTATTAGCAATCATTACATTCTTCTATGTTCTATATGCAAATTCTTTTTTAATGTCTCTTCGCCAAAAAGAATTTGGGATGTATATGATGTTAGGTGCAAAAAAACATAAGGTTACATTACTTATGTTTCTAGAAACGATTATTATTGGGGCAGTATCCTTAGTAATTGGAATTACAGTAGGAATAGGGCTTTCACAAGGGATTGGTAAACTCCTCATGAAGCAACTGGATTTTACTGCGAGTGGTTACCAAGGGGTTTATGTACCATCTATGTTAGTTACTTGTATGTTCTTTTTGGTATTATTTGTGTTATCTGCCATTATGAATAGTGTGAAATTATCACGCATCTCCGTTCTGCAACTTGTACATGCAGATGCTTCAGCAGAACGTACAATGATTAAAGGTAAGTGGACTGGGATTGTTTCATTTTTAGCCATTATCTTATTAGGAATTGGATATGCTTCGATGATTTATATGGATGAGTTAAAAGAACAGGGTCCTATGATTGCGATGCTTACAACTACAGCGGGAACGTATTTGTTATTTACTTCTGTCCTTCCGCTTATTATTAAAAAATTAAAGAGTAATAAAAAGCGTAGTGAGAAAGATCTTAATGCTTTTACATTTGCTCAATTAAACTTTCGTATTAATAGTTTAACAAAGGTACTCGCAACAGTAGCAATGTTAGTAGCACTTGGTGCGGGGGCGATTTCAGGTGGGATGGCCTTCAAAAATAACGTAATTCAATCGACGGATCAACTTGAAATATACGATACAGTCATTCATAATCCAACAGCTGAAGAAAAGAATATTCTAGATGGTATTACATTTAAAGAAAAGAATGAATATCACTATAAAGTAGATGAAAAATATGTTTACTACTTAAAAGAAGATTTAGAGAGAAACCGTCCACTTGTGCAATCTGGAACGGAAAAAAAAGATAGAAAGAAAATAAAACGAGTTTCTGAAAATCTTCCTGTAGGAGCCATTTCAAAATATGGTGAGGAGAATACCAATATTATCCCAGAAGAGTGGGATGACGCTTTACGCTCTCTTCAACCAACCTATTTAAATTACATGGAAAAAGTAAAAAAAATAGTAGATCAAAAAATGTACGATGGCATACAAGAAAAAGAAAACATTGTTGTAATTGGAAAAACTGAGGATTTTGTAACATATTTAGATAAATGGAAAAAAATTGACGAGTTGCAGCTAGTTAAATATAAAAGTATCACAGTTGAAGATATCTTCAGCAAATATCAAATATACACTATGATTTACGCCAGTGCCAGCGGAACAGTATTTATGGGGTTCTTCTTAGGTATTGCTTTCCTTGCGATGATGGCAAGCTGCCTAATGTTTAAGATTCTTTCGGGTGCATCAAAAGATATTGTACGCTATGAAATGCTTCGTAAAATTGGAGTCCGTCATGAATTATTAGCAAAATCCATTTATAAAGAGTTATTTTTAGTATTTTTATTTCCAGGGATAGTAGGTATGATTCATGTATTATTGGGTATGAAGATTTTTGGTTTCATCTTAATTGACCCATATTTCCGTATTTGGTTACCAATCTTGATTTTCGTGGTTATCTATTCAATCTATTATCTTATTACAGTTCAATTATATAAAGGAATTGTTCTTCCTGAAAAAAAGTAATGAGAATGTGATGTTTTACTGTATATGCTTTATACTTAATTAGGATATCCAATATTTATTAGCATTATAGTTAAATTTCTTTTAGTTAACAAGGTAGCTAGGTTTGATTTAAGCGAATATTTCCTATATGAATAAGAGAGAAAGAGAATATAATTTAAATTTATGTTCTCTTTTTTTATCTAGATAAAATGAATGATTTTCCCCTTAACGTAGAAAAGTCGGTTTTCATCTTCCATAAAATGTATTATTGTGGGTTTTATATCATTTGGTTGGCGGGACTCCATATAAAAAGGTAACCTGCCTTTTACCGTACAGGTTACCTTTTTTAATCATTTTTCAAGAAATTTTTTCATACGAAATAATCTCTATTCTTTATTTACCTTTTATTTTCTCTTTCACTTTCTCAGGTAGTTCGGTTTCTTTTACTGTTTCGTAATCCTTAACGAAATGATTTTCATCAGGATCTTTTGATTTTAATACATGAATACGAAGAAACACAGGGGCCTTTAGTTCTTCTGACACAGTAAAAGTAACTTTAGCCTTTTCTCCGTCCTCATTATAAGCGTCTAATTTATATTCTTTTGTGGTTGGATGCTGTTGCTTATCTTCATTACCTTGAATTTGGACATAATATTCTTTTGCTGTTGCTTTTTCATACAAACCATTTACTTGTCTACACCCAGACATTAAAGTAGTCAAAATTGTTACCAATGCAAGTATAATTATATATTTTTTCATATTCTATAGAATTTATTATAGTTCTTTTGGAAATACAATTCTTTTATACAGTTGCACAGTAATCCAATAATATATTGTATAGATAATGAGAAAAATAGAAATTGGGACCCAAATATTAATATAGGGATCTGTAATTTTGTTTTGTTAGCTTGATAGCGATGTGGCGTGCCCCTAAATGCTTTGAAAATCCGTATTGAATTAACACTAAAAAGAATCCATTTTGAATAAAGATTAATCAAAATGGATTCCCATGTTAAAGTCTGAATGTAGGTTTTATAAAAACGCTTGATCAAAACTTATGAAAATATCAATTATAAAAGTTAACTTATTTGTACTAGAATTATTCTATTCTTCAAACCAAAACAGAGTCTCGATAGGCGCTTCTAAAACCTTTGCAATATCATAAGTAAGTTTGAATGAAGGGTTATATTTTCCGTTTTCGAGATTGCCAATTGTTTCTCTTCTAACCCCAACCTTATTAGCTAAATCTTCCTGAGACATATTTAACCTTACTCTATATTCTTTCATTCGAGTCTTAAGTGGCATCTTGCATTCCTTTCTTTTCTCTACGCTCAAATATTTCTAAATTAATTAAGAAGGTACCTAATGGTGCAAAAACTGCAATAATAACAATTAAACGAATTATATGTAGATTTTCAAAAATAAAAATACTCAAAACTAGTATGATACCTAGTACCAATGCTACGAAAAAAGCTCTTGTAGCAGAGATGCGAACATGTAGTATAAAAAGCTCATCTGGTACCACTTTTGCATATGCAAAGAAGAAAAAGAAATTGAATAGGAGACCTGCCCACGTAATATCACCTAAAAATGAGAAAGGTGCCAAAAACCCTAAAAAACGATAAATCCTAAATAAGCCATTTTATTTTTCATACAATCCTCCTACGTGATATATTTCGCTCTATATGTTAAAAATATATCACATAGTTTTGCAAATAGAAAGGACTTACAACATTACAAATTTGTTTTAAATTGACAGTAAAAGCACAAAAAAGATACGTGAAATTGCCGCTAACAGCACCCTTCAAAAGAATCGTTATAACAAAAAACACACATTATTGATACAATATACTTATGAATTGAAATACAGAGAAAATAAAATATAAATTTAGGAGGAGAAATACTTTGGAAATAGTTCAAATAAAGAATATCCTAAGAAAAAAAGCAACTCTCTTTCAAACAGGAGGAAAAAGACCTGATTTCTCTATAAATGAAAGTTGGATTGGAAAGATTCCCTATTCATTACCAAATGAAACTTACCCAATCGACCGCTATCAAGAAAAGATGTATGCGATCATGATGCTTAATTTAACTCAAATACCTTTTGTTCCTGAAACAGTAAAAGATTTGAAAGCCATCGCAGTATTTCTCTCTCCAAACTTTGCTAAAGATTTGTCCAACTTATCAGGGAATTTTTGTATTAGAGAATATGATTCTTTAGAGGAACTAGTACCCAATGAGATGTCACTTACGTTTCCAAATCTAAAACCTTTTCCCTTAATCCCTAGATTAGTAACTGATGAGTTTCCACAATGGGATACGGAAGATTTTCCAAACAACATGCAAGATAGAATTTTAGAACTTGAAAACACAATTGATATTGAATACTACGAGGATATTTTTGAAGAAAATTATTACATACATAAATTAGGTGGCTATGCTTGTTTTGCCCAATCAGGCATCCAATGGCCCGCGGATTATAAATTTGTTTTTCAAATAACAGACGATCCAAAAGCACATTTAAAGATTATTCATGGCGGCGGAATTTATTTTGCTAAAAATAGTAAAACAAATGATTGGATTGCACACTGTGATTTCTTATAGGAATAAGAAATAAAGTAATATTTTCTTATGTGAAATCTTGCTTAGCTTATATTCTCGTTAAAATGTTGGCGGTATGCCTATAACTACACACTTTAATGGATAAAAGGAAAAAGAGAATTTACAATGAAGAAATATGCCAAATTAGAGGTGTGAGCTAGACCACTTAGTCTCATTGATTAAAAGAACTTGAATAAAGTTCTTTTTTTATTTTTAATTAATGCCAATGGTGACACCTCATACCTAAAATCGTTTCCGTATCCCTATAATGGTTCTTTCATTAATAATACTATAGTTAATAAATATCTTGAAAATAAATTGTTGAATTTATCAATTTGATAACCTAATCCCACAGAGTAGTAAAGGATGAACAATTAGACATGCCTATAATACGATCTACGTGAAAAGGCAAAAAGCCTATCTCTTGTGTTGATAAAGCTGTAGAAATATAAAACAGAATATTCTATTTTATATTTCTACAACTTCAAGATATTTACATAATTAGGAAACAAAGTTATGTTTGTGATGATATACAATAAATGGAGGGAAGGGATCTTATTATGTTTAAAAAAGTAGCATTAGGGATTTCGTCGTTAGCAATCACTACATTTGTAGGTTTAGGAATGGCAACAGAGGCATCTGCTGGTCCTGCAGCACCATTGTCTTCCTTAAATGTTGTACAAGTAGAGTCTGAGCAAGGTGGGGTAGAGACAATCAATACTAATAGCTTTAGTACAACAAGAAATCATGGGGGAAGTTACCTATATATTTACACAAAAGAAATTGGATATGGACAAAATCCGATTGCAAAAATGAATGGTTCAGCAGTAAAGAGTATTGGATCAACTGTAATTGGCGGCAACCCAATTGTTGGTTGGTATTATAAGTGGGATGCATCTGGACATCAACAGGGGACATTTGAATATCAAAAAACCTCTATTAATTTCCCATTCAATACAATGCGCACTTCACTTTATATACAATAAATAACCAGGGGTAAATTATAGGAATAACTATTAAGGTACGAGTTCTAATGGGTTAGTTTATTCTTTGAATTGAATACTATTTCTATAATAATACTTTTCTATTGTTTTATGACTATGTTACCCATTTGTAAAAGTTCATAGTCATGATAGCTCTACAGATCTATATAAACATAGTTTTGGAGAATGGAAACCTTTAATTTTTAAAAAATAAAGAATAAGAGGAGTTTTAGTATGAAAAAACAAAGTCTAGCTATAGCTACTATTCTATCATTAGGTTTAACTGTATTTGGTGGTACTACATCTACATTTGCGATGAGTGAGCCAAACGATAATGTGACGGTTCAATCTACATCAAAATATATAGGAAATATACCGTCAAAACTCAAGGACTGTAATAATGTAGACAAATATAAGCTGTGTACAAACAAAGAAGAAGCTGATGCTTGGGGGAAAAAACAATTTAATAAGTGGAGTAAAGAAGAGAAATCTGCCATAAGAGATTATACAAAAAATGCAAGACCGTATAATGAATTTTTAAGAACGCATGCGGGTAAATTAGATTCTGATCCTACAATGAAGAAAAAAATTGAATCCTTAGATAAAGCATTAAATAGAAAAGAGGCAAAAGTGAATGACAATATAAAAGTGTATCGAGGGGATGATGCATGGATTTTTGGAAAGGAGTATGATAATTCCATAATAAAAAACGGCAAGGTTGATAGGGAGAAATTCAAGGAAATACAAAAAAAATTCCAAGGAAAAACAACAACAGAATTTGGGTATATAAGCACTTCTATACTTATTGATGCCGGATATGCCAAAACAAGACCAGTTATGACAGAATTTAAGGTAGGCTCTGGGACTCATGGTGCTTATATGAATTCAGATGACTTGACTGCGTATCCAGGGCAATACGAATTATTATTGCCAAGAAATACCGTCTATAAAATTGAAAAAATATATATAGCTATAGATAACAATACCCAAAAAGAACAAATAAAAGTGGAGGCTACAATTAAATAAATCTAATGAAGTTAAATTTTTAAAAATAAAGTGATTCAGAATAACTATATAGATCCGAATACGCAACGCATGTAAATAATCCAAATAAAAACCGTAAGGATTTCTAATCTTTACGGTTTCTATCATTTTAGCCAAGAAGACTCCTTCCTCAAGGAGCGTGAAGGGTTACAGCCCAGTGAGTAGGCGGGAGATGAATTGGCTTCGAACAAGGGATAGCAGGGATCCATCTTAATTGTTCGATATATATAAAATGTTACTTTGCTATCTATCGAATATATTTTAGATAAGTTTAATTTGATATTCTTGAAGCTGCTCAGAATGCCGATTGGTTAATTGGTGACAAGATAATCCCACTAAGGCTAGTCGTCCATTTGATGAAAATCGAGATGGATTTGTCATGTCAGAAGGAGCCGGAATTTTAATTTTAGAATCTTTATCTCACGCTTTACGTAGTGAGGCAAAGATTTATGCAGAAGTCATTGGATATGGTGCAAGTTCAGACGCATACCATATCGTAGCTACACA
>NZ_JASNGE010000026.1:0-72246 GCF_030164735.1 Bacillus sp. RB3 | reverse complement strand
CCCTGTGCAATACAGAGTTCAATCCTTAGTAGCTGCTTAATATATTTGTCTAATTTTTTGGGTTCAGTTCACAATAGAGGACTTTTTCCAAGTATATTCTATTTTAAAGTTCTTACTTATCTTTTACTTTAAAAGATATTGCTGTAACTTCTTTATTAACAGTTCCATCCCGTTTGGACTTACAATAATCTTCCCATTCGCTAACGAAATATTGCTGTCTGAAATATCTCCTGTAAGTGCACAAGCTCTTGGAGATTGATATTTTCGTAAAATAATCTGATCCTCTTCTATAAACATTTCAAGAGAATCTTTTTCTACAATTCCTAAACTCCGTCTTATTTCCATTGGAATAACAATACGCCCCATACTATCTGCTTTACGAGTAATTCCTCTTGATTTCATAAAATGCCACCCTTTATATTTATCTAATATTACGGTATTTATTTTAGCAATAAACAACAATTAGGAATAGTTCGTATTACAGTACTTTTTTTAGAAATAAATAACAATTAGGAATAGTTTATGTTAGAATTCTTTCTTGTTTATTCATGATTTTTAATATATTTTTCCTTGATTATTTTTATATATTGTTTTCTTTCAGTTAGTTCAAATATAAATAATGCTTTTTTTATGTCTGTTAAACCAACTTCATTAGAGTGCTGAACTTTCAATAAAATTGCACCTTTTTCAAAAAACAATTCACCTAATAAGTATAAAGTATTCATATTTATGGCTAATTTTATACCTATTTCACTATACTTTATTGCTTCTTCATATTGATTTGCAAGGTGTAAACATTTTGTTAACGTATGAATGAGTCTTAATTTGATTTCTTTTTCTCTAGGAAATTCTATCTTATTAAAATTAATTAAACTTTGTTTTAATATATTTATACTTTTCTCATACTCTTCATTTTCTGCATGTATTATAGCAATTGAATTCATTATGCTTATTTCTTTTTCTGATAAAAAGTTAGTACTACTTAAGGTTTGTTTTAGTGCTCTATTTAAAATGTCAAAAGCATTACTTGTTGCTCCATTTACATAATATATAGCAATCGCTTCATGCCATAATAGAAATTGTTTATCTTCTTTTGATTGGAAATTATTATCATTTTTCTCTTTTTTCACTATTTCGTAAAGCTCATTATATTGTTTTTGTTTTACACAATCTCTCATTACACATTTTACATTTTCAATATATTTTATTTTTTTATTTTTGGTTAGTGCGAATATATAATTTGGATCAATACCAAGTCTTTCAGATAATTGATACAACAATATGCTAGATGGATAAATAATACCTTTTTCTATCTTACTAATTTGACTTTGTGAACATATTCCATGACATAATTCAGATTGTGACATGTTTTTTTTCTTTCTAAATTCTTTAATAATAATACCAAGATTGTAGAATTCCATCTTTCCTCCCTCAAATGTAACACTTTATGAGTATAAGAATATTTTCCAACTTTTAATGTAATGTAAAATTGATATAGTTACAATTACTAATTATATGGATTTATAGTTTCTTTTACAAACTTGTATCACAATACGAGAAATTATTAAAATATGGTTCACTAATAATCAATGTGCGTTTTATTCACCCCCACTGATTATTAGTCCACCCCAGGCAGGCTTTTACAGGGAGTCCGACTTCTTTGCCACATCTAAATTTTGAGGTCGGAGTCTTACTACCCGCAAATAGCCGGATTAAAATAAATATGATTTTTCACCTTTATTTCTTTTAATAGTTTCTTTTGATTTTTATATAAATAATTTCGAAGGAGCGTATTTTATGAAAAGAATGTTGACCGAAAGAGAGTTAGAAGTGGCTATTTATGTAGCAAAAGGATACACAGATGCAGAAATTTCAAAAAAAATATATGTTACCCCTCGAAGAATTTCAACGATAATTAATCATATTAAAGAAAAATGGCATATTAATTCTAGAGTGGAATTAGGTATTTTAGTTTATCATTATGGTTTTATAGATGCACCCTTATTTTCAAATAAAAAAATTCAGCTATGTAAAAAGGTTGTACAATAGATAGCTGAATATAACGAGTTTAAATTGCAAATAAAAATAGAAGAGCAGACAAACTTTTATTATTTGGTTTACTCCATCACTTTTTAAATTTCAGACATTAATATAAAAAGGTTAGAGAATTAACTTCTCTAACCTTTTTATATACACTATTAGGTTTCAAACAGTAAAGATGCCCCAATGCTACCATTGATCCTGTTCCCTATTCAACCTTGTATAAACAAAAAAAAATCAGATATTACCACTATTCAAAACCAGTTACAATTCTCTCTTTCATTTTCTGTATTACTTCACTGCTCAATACTTTTTGACCAGCAGGAAGTTTTAATATGGCAGCGGCACCTTTACTAAGGTATATTTCTTGATCATTATTTTGATTTACTACCAATATTCCTTGCCCTTCAAATTCGAAATAACTAATATCTTTTGTTTCATTTGTATTATTTTTTATTGCTTTATATAATCCATATAAATCTTTACTTCTATTTTCTCCGCCCGTTCGAATCGGTTCAGTATCATTCGCAACAATTAGTCCTTCTGGCTGCTCACCCTTCATAATAAACCACAGCTTTTCATTTGTTGGTAATAGTAAATTCTTAAATTCAGAGCTATTTAAAATTTGCTGTGCTGGAATTGTTTCATAGATTGGTAACGAAAATGGAGATGTTGTTATTTTTTCAAAACTTAAATTTTCAGAAGAACTTCCCTTACTATATTGATAATCTTTTAATGCGATCGATTGTACTGATTCACTTTTATTTTTTGATGCATAACTAATTTTACTAGCGAAAATAATAACGGTCATTAAGCACATGCACAGTATCACAAGCTTAAGTAGTTTTCCCATTTATGAACCCCCGCTTTTAATATTATTAGTTTGCATGGATATTATAAACAGTTTCACTCCACCAAAAATTATTATTGTTATGGAACGTACTGAAATTATGATTATAATGATCACCATACCAAGGGTCCATGTATGTTATATAATCTGTTCCATTTGTCCCTTTATAAAATCCATCAAGTACTAGAAAGTGTCCGATGTTAGCTCCATTTTGCCACATAATGAGTGCAATCATCGGCTGATTACTATTAATTTGAATTTTGAACCAATCATAAGATTTTGCTCCAGAACTTATAGCTGAGCTAACACCATATCCCGATAATCCATATTGTATTTCACGTGAAGTTGCAGGATTATTATATGATCCACCCTTAACATACCTAACGTACTGATCTTGTGAAGGAGTTTCCCCAAAATAATTTAAAACTGAAACCGAAGTGCCTGCCCAACACCAATTTGATCTTTCTTGTAATATGTTAGGTACAGATAATTTACGGTCTGTTGGTGTACTTGGGGGATTTCCATTAATATACGCTGACGTTACATATACTTTTTTTCCATCTTTAAAATAATAAAACCAACGATTATCTAAATTTCCTGTCCAGTAATCTTTAACCGCTTCACCATATTCCCATCCTTTAAAAGATACTTTTGTATTTCCGGGAATCACATCTACAATATTTGCATTTAAACTTTTTGCCTCTCTAACATTTACATTCAATGGAGCTGTTGTTCCTGAAAATTCAACTTCTTCTGCTATTATTTTCTGAACACCAATAAAACTAAATGTGAAAAACAATAAAAACATACAAACAATAAAATGATTTTTCCCCTTCATTTCTCCACCCCTTTATCAGTACTAAAAAACATCAACAATTCATCCTTATTAATTGTTCAAGCTTAATATTACATACTAACGAAAAATGACTTCTCATAAAGTGAAACTTTAATCAGTAGTGGTTTTATTCATCCCCCACTGATTATTAGTTGAACCAATCGGGCTGCCCGGCAAATAGTGGGATAAATTCCAATACAAAAAAGGAGCCTATAAATTTTTATAGACTCCTTTTTATTTCGTCGTTATTACTTAGCTAATTCTTTCGTACCCTTCATTATATCAATGAAGAATCCCCAGTTATTCACTACAGAAGAGATACTGATATGTTCATCTGGAGTGTGGACGTTGAAAATGTCTGGTCCGAATGAAATTGCATCTAATTCAGGCATCTTTTGAACGAATGCGCTACACTCAATCCCCGCATGTACAGCGAAGATTTCAATTTCTTTATTGTATTTTTCTTGATGTACTTTTTCAAATAAATTACGAATTTGTGAGTTTGGATTGTATGGCCATTCTGGATACTCTGACTCTATTTCAAATGTAGCACCAACTAATTCAGCAATATATTTGATTTCTTCTGCAACATGTTGTTTTAAACTACTTACAGAACTTCGCACTTCGTTACGTAATTTAATTTCATCTTGCAACGTTTCAATAACGCCTAAATTTGTTGAACTTTCTACAAGACCTTTAATATCCATGCTCATACTTTGAATGCCATTTGGAATTAAGAATAATGATGAAATAAGCTGCTTTTGTGTCTCTTTAGCAAATACTTTTTCAACTTTTTCATCCAATTTTGTCAGTGTAACATGAACATCTGGATCAACAGCACGCATTTCTTCTTGTAATACACGTGTCCATGATTCTAGTTTTTCTTCTACTTGTCCTACATCTTCTGTACGAATTAAAATTGTAGCTACACTTTCACGCGGAATTGCATTCGTTTTTAATCCGCCGTGAACTTCACTTATGTAAAACTCCGTATGTACTGATAAATCACGTAATACTCGTCCTAATACTTTGTTCGCATTACCGCGTTGTTTATCAATTTCCATACCAGAATGGCCGCCTTTAAGACCACCAACATATATACGATATGCATCCATATTCGCTGGCGTTTCATCCCAAATTACTTGAATTGTTTCAACAGCTTTCGCACCACCTGCACTACTTACAAGTAATTTATGATCTTCTTCAGAATCAATATTTATAAATATCTTTCCTTCAAAATGATTTGGATCAATAGCAAAAGCTCCGCCCATTGTCGTTTCTTCTTCAGTAGTGATAACGACTTCAAGTGCTGGATGCGGAATTTCTTTTGAATCTAATAAAGCTAATGCATACGCAACTGCAATACCATTATCAGCACCTAAAGTTGTTTGATTTGCATATAACATGTCCCCAATGATTCGTAATTCAATTGGATCTTTTTCAAAATCATGTACTGTTGCTTGATTTTTTTCGCAAACCATATCCATATGACCTTGAATAATAATAGCTGGTACATTTTCATAACCAGCTGTTGCTTCTTTTTTAATAATGACATTTAATGCTTCATCTTGAATGACTTCTAAGTTACGCTCTTTTGCAAAGCCCACTAAATAATCACTAATTTCCTTTTCATTACCTGATCCTCTAGGAATCTTTGAAATTTCTGCAAAATGAAAAAATACAGGGTGCTTTGTTAATTGTTCTAAAGTAGAATACATTTTTCAAGCTCCTCTCAAAATGAAAAAATAATATGTAAGTCTCATATCATTATACCATGATTCATTATTTTATCTTTCTTTTAACTTTTATTGTTCATTTTATGTACAACACTCTTACAACATTGTAAGGGCGTTGTAATCTACATCGATTTTTCTCATTTAATAATAGTCGTATACTTTTTAAAGAAACACATTAAAGGAGATAAAGAAAATGAAAAAGTTTTTAGCAATTATTACACTATGTTTATTATTTTTTAGTTTTACTATTGGCTGTGAGAGAGCGTCACTAAATAGAATTGGTAAAGATGTATATTACATGCAGATAAAAGGCGAAGGAACTATCGAAAAAGTAGATCATAGAAACTTACGAAACTATACGCTGTCCGCATATGATGAAGATGGCGTCAAAAAACAAATTACATTTAGAAGTACAAAAAAAGAAAACAATCATAAATTAAATAAAGACGCGTTTTTACGCCTTTATGTAGATCAAGATGATAATAGCAACAATGAAATATCATCAATTGAAGTAAAGTCCTATGAAGAGATTCAGAAAACAGATTTACCTAAAAAAGTAAAAGATAAGTTTACTATTAAATAAAAACAAAAGAAAATGCTCTATGCATTTTCTTTTGTTCTTTTCACCTGTATATATTTTGAACTACTATTATTCATCAGTTTCTCTAACCGATTTATATTCTCCGTTAATGCACCTTTCACAAGAGAGAAATCTGTATTGGATTCTTCTTTTTTTTCTTTAAAAAACGAAGACTTTTGTACATTGACTTCAGCCATCTCTTCTCCCCCTTTTCAAAAAGATACAACCTTTTATTTATATTATATAGCAAATGTAGAAAGAGTGTACACTTATGATTTTCTTTTTAATTCTTCTTCTAATTCTTCTACTTGCTGCAACGTATCCCCTTTTATTAAAGAGAAATCTGTTGTATCTTCGTTATCTTCTTTAAAAAAATCATTGTCATAATCTTTTACCACTACAATCACCTCTACATGCTAGTGTAGGAATGATTGTCCAATTTTATTCAACTTTGTCGGATTTTGTTTTTAATTTATGTATAGAAGAAAAGGACAGAAAAAGATTCTGTCCTTATTTACTAAAATAACTATGATGTATTGTTAAATTATATACATTTTCAAAATCCCGATCTTGCAGGTTATTTTTCTTTCCATCAATAACAATGAAAACGTCACTTACTATTTTTGCTGGTATAATCCCGACATTTTCTACTTGCACCGCTTTCTGCTCATTCAATTGCTCGATATGTTCTAACGGGACGATAATACTAAATTGTGAGCGAATACCACGAAAGTTTGTATTTAATTCCTTCGCAGCTTCAAAAACAACAATTTTCGCGCCAATCTTTTCCCCATATGAATCTAAAAATGCATTTAAGCTCTTTGTATATTCCTCTTCCGTATGCCATTCCATCGTACCGAATACTGCTGGATTAACATTTTGAATAATTGTCGTGTATATTTCTCCTCTTGCTTTAGATGCAATTAATGATCGTTTTATGGATTGAACTGTCTTGCCAATATCGCTAAATTTTGCACCCCATATTTCTGAAATATTAGGCGTTAAAATGAACGCAATATCAACAAAAATAACCATTGCAGTAAACATTAAAAGATTTTTCCAGAGGGTTAAATCGATTCCTTTTATCATGAAATACACGGTGACAGATATGATAAACAAACCATACCAAGTCTTTCTAATACGTTGCTTCTTCTCCTCGTACAACTCTTCATTTTTCCAATAAAAGAAAACAAGGACTACAAAGACAATCGCTAAAACAAATAAGCCAATTCGAATGTTAGAGATCATTAATCACATCACCCTCCATTCAAAAACTACTCACGATATCATTACATGCGCAAGCTGCTCTCTTTATGACAAAAGACGTGGACAAGCTTCTAAAATTAGCTACATCGCATATATATTAGAAGGTACCACGTCTTTTATCCTGCTATTTGTGGGCAGTAAGACCCCACTGATTAAAATTTCACTTTACCATGAGTCTATATTGTATATGTAGACAAGCATTCATTTCAAATTTTCGTATTAAAAAGAAATATGTTTCGGAATTTCCCCTTCAGGTACTTCTCCATCCATACTTAAATAATAATGACGAATCGGACGTAAGTTTTCGTCTAATTCATAAACAAGCGGAATGCTAGTTGGAATATTTAATGAAACTACACCATCACTTGAAAGGTTGTCTAAATATTTTACTAGCGAGCGAATTGTGTTACCGTGTGATGAAATAATTACTTTATTACCACTTTTTAATGTCGGCGCAATTTCTGAATGCCAATAAGCAAGTACTCTCTTCTCCGTATCCTCTAAACATTCAGTAAATGGAAATTCACCTTTTTTGAGTGTTTTATATCTTGGATCGGTCACTTCATATCGAGGATCGTCTTCAGTAAGAGCCGGTGGTCTTACATCAACACTTCTTCTCCAAATATGAACTTGCTCCTCACCATACTTTTGAGCAGTTTCATCTTTATTCAGCCCTTGCAATGCACCATAATGTCTTTCATTTAGCTTCCAAGATTTATGTATTGGAACCCAAGTAAGATCCATCTCATGAAGTACAATCCATAACGTCCGAATTGCGCGTTTTAATACAGATGTATAAGCCACATCAAAAGTATATCCGTTTTTCTTTAATATTGCTCCTGCTTCTCTCGCTTCACTTAATCCATTCTCTGATAGATCAACATCTGTCCATCCAGTAAAGCGATTTTCAAGATTCCATAAGCTTTGTCCGTGACGAATAAGTACAAGTTTTATCATTATAATTCCCCTTTCGGAAATGTGAATTTTATTGTTCCATTGCGTACACGTATAAAGTATCTAGTAATGTATCTTTTTATCCATTCACTCTATGACCAATCGATAGTTGCCAAATGTATGGATAAAATTTGTTCTTTTTCAAACGATAAAAACAGAAGTTTTTTCATTATTTTTGATCGACTGGTATTTCACGTTTCGATATCCAAGCATCAAAACCTGATCGGCTATTTGCCATTTCATTCATAACTTGGTGCCAATTGTCCTCACATGATTCACCAAATTTTGAAAAAATAGCACCCATTTGTTGTCTTTGTACATCACTCAGTTTTTTCTCTAAATCTGTACCTTTTTCTGTTAAAGACAACTGTTTCACACGTCGATCATGCATAGCTTCATTACTCTCAATTAAGCCCTTTTCCACAAGTTGACGTAGCGGTCCGTGGAGCGCTTGCTTACTTATTTCTAATAGTGATAATAACTCATTTACACTTATCCCTGGAAAACGTGCGATAAAAAATAAAATTCGATGATGTACTCGTTGAATGCCATATTCTTTTATAATTTCATCTGGCTTTTCAGTAAATGTTTTATATGCAAAATAAAATAATGCTAATGCCTCATTCATCTGTTCTTCTTTATGTTGTGTCATCTACTTTCCCCCTGTATGTAAATTATACCACAATCTAGTAATGAATATTTTAATCAACGCATTAGAACTTGTTCAGTCTATTGAAACATTCATTGCATAATTAGGAGATGATTCATTTGAAAAAACAATATACTGTAAGTACATATTTATTGGATAGACTACACGAATTAGGAATTGAACATATATTTGGGGTTCCTGGTGATTATAATCTTGCCTTTTTAGATGATGTGGTAGCACATAAAAATTTAAAGTGGATTGGCAATTGTAATGAATTAAATGCTGCATATGCAGCAGATGGGTACGCTCGCATAAAAGGAATCGCCGCTCTTATTACTACTTTCGGTGTTGGAGAATTAAGCGCTATTAACGGTATTGCTGGCTCATATGCGGAAAACGTGCCAGTTATAAAAATTACAGGTACGCCACCAACAAAAGTAATGGAAAATGGAGCAATCGTCCATCATACGTTAGGAGATGGAAAGTTCGATCACTTTTCCAATATGTATCGAGAAATCACTATAGCACAAACAAATGTAACACCTGAGCATGCTGCTGAGGAAATTGACCGTGTTTTACGTGCATGTTGGAATGAAAAACGCCCTGTTCATATTAATTTGCCGATTGATGTGTATAATAAACCAATTAATAAACCGACAGAACCTATTATAAATAAACCTATTTTAAGTAATAAAGAAGCATTAAATAAAATGCTTCTACATGCCATTTCAAAAATAAATAGTACCAAAAAACCTGTTATTTTAGCTGATTTTGAAGTAGATCGATTTCATGCTAAAGAAAGTTTACATCAATTCGTAGAAAAAACTGGGTTTCCCATCGCGACGTTCAGTATGGGAAAAGGAATATTCCCAGAAAAACACCCTCAATTTATAGGTGTTTATACTGGTGATGTAAGTTCTCCGTACTTGCGAAAAAGAATTGATGAATCTGATTGTATTATTAGTATTGGTGTGAAGTTAACTGATACTATTACAGGCGGCTTCACACAAGGTTTTACAAAAGAACAAGTTATAGAAATCCATCCCTACACTGTGAAAATTATAGATAAAAAATACGGTCCAGTTGTAATGCAGGATGTTTTACAACATTTAAGTGATTCAATTGAGCATCGTAATAAAGATACCCTTGACGTTAAGCCATTTATTTTAGAATCATCACCTTTTACTGAAGAGTTCAATCCAAAAGCACAAATGGTCACACAAAAACGTTTTTGGCAGCAAATGTACCATTTCTTACAAGAAAACGACGTCTTAATTGTAGAGCAAGGAACACCTTTCTTTGGTAGTGCTGCTATCCCTCTACCTAATGACACTGCATATGTAGGACAACCATTATGGGGATCTATCGGATATACACTGCCCGCTCTACTTGGTACACAGCTCGCCAATTTATCACGGCGCAACATTTTAATTATTGGTGATGGTTCTTTCCAAGTAACTGCCCAAGAGTTATCAACTATACTACGTCAAAATTTAAAACCGATTATATTTTTAATCAATAACAACGGATACACTGTTGAACGTGCCATTCACGGACAAAACCAACTTTATAATGACATACAGATGTGGGATTACAATAAACTATCAATGATATTTGGATCAGAAGAAAAAAGTCTAACATTTAAAGTAGAAAATGAAGCAGAATTAGCAGAAACCTTAGCAAATATAATTTTTAATAAGAATCAACTTATCTTTATTGAAGTTATAATGAGCCAAAGCGATCAACCTGAATTGTTAGCTAAACTCGGGAAAAGATTCGGTCAGCAAAATTCTTAATATAAAAGCATAACCTAATTATACAACTAGTAGTGTAAAACTTGTTTTGAGAATAGTTTCGACACTCAAAATACATAAGGAAAAGGATGGAAAGTACCATCCTTTTCTATTTTAAGAGCCTTCTTCGACTAACGCCCCGTGCGACAAGCAAAAATTCTTAATCCATCTTTAATTTTATAGCTTTTGTCGCAATAAATGTTTTAATATGCTTATCCAATATCCTTGTTCCACCAAAATCATCCTCATAAAAACCTGTTATAGCAAAACCAGCATCAATTTGGCCTTGGATTTGGTCTTCTAAAGTATGCGCATATTCTATTGTTTGATTTGAATCGATGTAATCTTGAACTTCATCCTCTGGTAAATAATCCAATGTTGATGAAGGAATTGAATGTTTAACATCCAGAATACCTTTTTGCTCTTGGTTATCATCAAAAATCCATAGTAACGGATTTGTAAATCCAGCAATAAGAACACCTTTATTCTTTAAAACCCTAGAAACTTCATTCCATACAAGATGAACATCTTTTACAAACAAATAAGCTACGCTTTTTCTTTTTTATTCAGCAAGAGTTAACTGCCAAGATACACCATACTTATCATTTAACCAGCCAAACTTTTTACTAAACGGATAAGAACCTAAAGGCATAAGAATCGCTCCATCCTGCGCTAGTTTATGAAAGACCGTTTCAATTTCTTCTTCTGTCTCACAAGTTACATAAAGAGACATAGCTGGAGTGAATGTAAAATTATGATTTACATAACTATCAATACACATAAACTCTTGGCCATTTAGCGTAAAAGTTGCATGAATTACAGTTCCCTCTTTACCAGGTCCATTTTCATCGTAGCGAGAAATACTTACAATTTCTGATTGATCAAATAGTGACGTATAAAAATTCATTGCTTCCTCAGCTTTGCCCTCAAACATTAAAAACGTAGTAATTTTTTGATTTGCGTTACTCATATGGAGACAGCCCCTTGTTATGTATTTATGTAAAACATACGCCAACAAAACCAAACGTACGTTCCTTTTAATATATTGTCTATAAAAACGATGAGTTTGTCAATTATCTACTTTATTATTTCTTCTTAAATAATGCTGTCCAAAGAAATGATTCTCCAAACATTTCTTTCGGTTGTTTCATTTGTTTCATCCTTCTAATCTCAATCACCTCAAATTCTTTAAATATCTCTCTTAACTTTTCTTCCGAGTATGCAAGACCACCTTGTAGACTCCAACCTCTATATACGTCCCAATCTGTTATTTCCGATCCATTTCGCTCATCTAAATCACCTGCCGCAAAACATGTTAATCCGAAATAACCACCCGATTTTAATGAGTTTTTAATTAAATCCACATAATTTATTCTTCTATGCGGTGGAATGTGATGCAAACAGCCCGAATCGTATACAAAATCAAATTCGTTTTGAACCTCTAAATTAAAAATTGAATCACAAATAAAATGAATTGCTACCTCTTTTGCCAATGCCCTTTCTTTAGCCCAATTAATGCCTTCTACAGATAAATCCACTGCTGTTACATCAAATCCTTGAGTCGCTAAATAAATGGCATTTCTACCTGGACCACATCCAAGTTCTAATACTTTCCCTTTTGAAACTCTCTCTTTTTGTATATACGAAACTAGGTTCTCATCTGGAACATTTTCAAAAAATGGAACATCCTTTTCTCTATTCTCATAAAATTCATTCCAAAATGGTTCTGCAGGTCTTAATAATGAATCAAGCATTTTTAAAATGTCTTCTTGTGTGTGTAACGTTTCATTTTTCATTAATACCCCTCCACGAATTAATAGTCAGAAAATTATTATATATCTTTTTGAACTTTCAAACAAAGAAAAAACTCCTACATTCAATAGGAGTTTTTGTCTTTAAAATAAGAGTACAGCTAACCATTTTAACAACTTCTCTTCTCGCGCTTTTAAATCATCATTCCTAAACTTGCCTAGTTGTATTTCACTAACAACTTCTCCGTCCGCCATAAAAAGAACTCTTTCTGTTTTCGCTGCTACCTATACAACATGAGTCACTTAAGAAGATTACTTTACTGAAAAATCAAGCTGATTTCGTTAAGGCGTATTTTTGCTAACGCCTCTTCTTTCATGCATGATATTTCATATAATCATACTTTTCTAATAAAATAACGTTTTTGTTCACTTTTTTGATACATTTACGAAACATTTATGTGTTATCTTCATTAAGTTCTTTTCTTTTTATAATGTCGTGTGAGATATACCAACAGAGGAAGCCCTAGATCTCCTAATCCTAGGGCTTTTTTATAAGAATTTTATACATTTTATTATTTCCACTAACTCTTTAAATTGTATATACATAATATAAAATTTTTATGTTGTTATATTTTTTGATGGCCTCTTATCTTTCCTTAAAAGGCTTTTTTTCAAATAACGCTTTTATTTAATTTATATTTAAAAAGTTCCTTTTCATAAAGACTTCCCTTATGTGCTATACTCATTCTTAAATAATTGTATAAGGAATGTTAAAAATGGATGATAGATCGTCAAGACAATGGAAATTGCGACAAAAGTTAAGAGCACTGAAAACAAAAAACAACAATGACACAAACCCTTTGTTTAGTGAATGCCTTGAATCCCTAGGAAACGAAACTCTCATTTTCTCCCAAGAAAAAAGCCAGCAGATTGCTACTATTTTAATGAATTCATTTCCTATAACTGTCTCGGGAAGAATAGATTGGGAACAGATAGATAATCAATTCATAGCTTCGAACAAAGAACAACTAATTTCCCTTATTAGAGCAAAGCAACTAGATTTTGACGAACAGATTTTTATAATATGGGATAACTATGAAATCCCTGTAGTAAGTACAAATCTTGATAAAGTATTCCAATCACTAGTTGACGTTGATGCAGTCAGTTTTTATTACTGGCTATTAGACAAAGAATATAGATTCGTAATTGAAATAAATGATGAAGAATTGATTAGGATTGGGTTTCGCTAATACTCTAAGCATATGAAGCTAGTTCCCTTCATTTCTTAATATTTTCTTCGTCACCACCGCTATTATTATCATTATGAAACTAATAGCAAATATAGGTAAATAAATTTTCGTACTGAATCCTTCAAACATAAAACCATATACGACTTGCCCAATTGGTGCCATACATTGAGATACCGCTGTTATAAATGCCATCACTTTTCCTAGATTTTCATTTGGTGTTTTCTTTTGGACTACAGTAATCACATAAATGGATACAATTGTCATAATCATTGCGATTAGAAGAGAAGAAAGTATAAAGAGGATAAATGGTGGATAGTATCCTAAATTAAGAATAAACGGTGTAACTGATAGTGCCACTGGCATTACTAATAAAGCTATGATAAGCATCCAATTATATAATGTTTTCATCTGTAACTTTTTAGCAAAGAAACCGATTGACAATGCCCCTAATATGGTTGCAAAATCAATTAATCCCATTCCAATTCCATACATCGTATCGCTACTCTGCATAGTTACTCGTAACATAATAGGTCCTCCAACAACAAATAACGGTGTCAAAATTAAGTTTAGTAAAGCTGCAAGTAACATAGCCTTCAAAATAAAAGGTTGCTTTAAAACATAAAGAAAACCTTTTTTCATATCTTTTACAATTGTCGGTATGATATGGCTTTCTTGCGCTCTTTTTATAAAAGGTATTGTAATAAACATTTCTAAAATTGCAGATAAAAAGAAAGCAAGACAACTTGTTATTACGAGCATTTTCAAACCAATTATGCCATATAATATTCCTCCTAGTACAGGTGCAACTATATTAGATAATGCTTGCACACCATTTATGATACCGTTTGCTTGTTCTAACTTTTTCTCTGGAACTAATTGCGGAATACTTGCCATAACAACTGGTGAGTACATTGCACTAATGACTGCTAGTAAAAACATAATTGCTCCAATCAATAAAATAGATACCGATTCAGTTAATAACAAAACTATAAAACTTAATACAATAGTAGCGTTTATAAAATCCAAAATGACCATTACATTACGGCGGTTGAAACGATCTGCTATCGCTCCGCCAAGAGGAGCTAACAAAAACGGGATACTCGTTATGGCATATAACCCTGCAAATATATCGGCACGTCCTGTTATATCTAGCACATATAAAGACAGTGCAAAACGTAATAGTGTTGAACCTAAAATAGTAATAATTTGACCACTTACCATTAAGTGAAAATCTTTCAAGGAAGATTGAATACTTGCTGGCATCTTCATCACATCCTTCATTTAGTCTAGACCGACTGCCGGTCTATAACACCCAAACAGAAAAAAGCTATTTCTGTTTCATTAAAACCTCGATCATATAATCAAAGGACCCTTCTTTCGCTCCAACAGATACTTCCATCATTTTAATATAAGCCTTAGCTCTTCTCATCATTTCTTCCGGTTTCCACTGGAATAAACCATCATCAAATATGACTTGTGCTGAAGAGAGTAATAATTCAATTGTTTCTTGTGGGTATGGAGTAGAAAATATGCCTTCTTCTATTCCTTGCTCTAAAACTTCCGTTAATACAGGAGATAAATGTATAATGGATTGCACTAAACTTTTCTGATGCATTTCTGCATTATTTGGTTGATGGAATTGTTCAATCATTTTTTCTTTGACATCTCCTGATTTTGGTGATTGTTCCATTAAAATTTTAAATAACTTATCTAAAACGGGGATATCGGGATTGGAGACAATCCTTTTCGCCTTAGTGACATCCTCTTTAATAATCCTCATAATGATTTCATCCATTACTTCCTCCTTCGACTTAAAATAATGATAAAACGTCCCCTTTGCTATACCAATTTCTTTTAAAATATCATTCACGGTTGTTTTCGTATAACCTTTCGTAAGAAACAAACGCTCAGCTGTTTCTAAAATTTCCTTTCTACGCTCCTCATACTCCTTTACAATTCGCATTCAAGTTCTCCTTCCCATCAGACCGACTGTCGGTCTATTAAAATTATATGTTTAGTTTGCAAAAAGTTTCCTATTATCGTACATATACAACACCATACTTTCTATTTCCTTTATAAATTTTTATTTTTTAACGTCCGCTCAATTTGTTTAAAACGTATCTCATGTTTCTTATCGTCACCTTTCATTTTAGGAAAAGAACGATGCCTCCGTTCGATCTATGTACTTATCAATGGAGTATTTTGTTGAGTTCCAATATGTAATATTGCATATTTCGCACTTTTAATTTTTGTATATGTGATAATTTATTTATAAAAATATAAATTATTAATAAGGGTGATTTATATGAGCAAGTTCCGAAAGAAGATGATTAAATATTTGCAAACATTTTGGGGATGCTTAGCATTTGGTGTATTAATGTTTGCTATCTTCTTAATTACGGATTTAACAGATGCATCTTTAAATACATTAGGCTGGAGAGACTGGCTAGGTTCTGTAGCAGGCGCAACCATTTTATCTGTTGGGATGTTTACTTTAAATAAATTGAATTTAAAATAAATATTCAGTCAATACTGAATGTGGGCTGTATGCCAACATTCATTTAAAGTAGTCTTCTCTGTATCTCCTTGTATTGAGCAGTTAGCTTTTGCTAGCCGCTCTTTTATTTTGTTCCGGTTCTTGCCTCTTAAAGAACTCTTTATCTACTTTCCCCCAATAAGTACACATATCTATTCTCCATTGCTACAAAATGAAATCTTTATTTTGTTTTACGCGTCGCTTCTTCAATCAGCCAAGATACAATATTAAAATCATTAGCTTCACCCTTTAAAGATGTTCCGTTCCAAAAGCATTCTTTCATCACTTCAAGTAATTCTTCAACAGCTTCAATTCATCTCATATTCATTTTCCTTTTCTTCCAAATAACTATTTTGTTTTACTAATTAGCTGATTAATTTCACAAACACCTTTATCAAACATTCCACGTTTCTTCACCCCGTGAATATTTTCCAAATAAAAATACATACTATTTTCAAGCCGCCGTGTCCACGGCTAATACCTCTTTCTTTTGTTACAGCAAAAACAGGTAGGTTCTTCACTTATCTACTTTCTCTGTATATTTTTTAAGAAATCGAAAATAATACCAACAAGCTGTTTGAACTAGCAGCTTCACTCTTCTCGCAATGGGGATGCAAATTATCACAATTAGCTAACTCATTGAACTCACTGGCAGACAACCAAAATCGTTGTCTGCTTTTTGTATGAGATTTTTCGTTTTACATATACTACTTTTGAACCTGCAGACCAATACGAGCCATTTTGGTGCTTGGGATTTCCCTTCCGGGGATAAGTATCTTTTACTTATCCCTTTTTTGTATAGACACGTATATTTAGGGTAAAACTAATTACAAGCAGATTTTCTGTTTATGCGTAGTTCTAAACAAGATTACTTTTTCTCCTATTAAAGGACGGCAGGTACGACTGCTAGTCCTTTTTTCTTATTTCGCATATTATCACTACATTACCTTCATCATCGTCGTAAGCAATTTCCCCATAAGGGTGGCAGTGGTGCTTCTCGAGTTCCTCATCGATCAAAACTAACAAATTAGTTTTCCAGTTTCCAACGATCGTACACCAATACGAGTTTAATCCTTCATAAACTTCTCTTGTTCTATTTCAATAATTGCGGAATGTATAATGAAAATACTCGCTCGCTTCAATACCTTTTCTTTTAACCAAAGTGTTCTGCTGAATGATAGTAATACCCTTGCACTAATGGTTTTGGACTATAAAATTCCCTTTATAAATTTCAAATGCGGTGAATGAAATTTTGTTTTTTTCTTGCCATCATCCTTCTTGTATACAAACAAAAAAGAGCCACAATATTTTGCGACTCTTTTACAATTATAACTATTTAACGGCCACGTCTTTGCTGACCTTGCTTTGTACTACCTTTTTTATTACTTGGCTTATTAAATGATCGGTTATTTTCATTTCTAGAACTATTTCTCGAACTATTTCTTGAATCACTTCTTGAGCTATTTCTTGAATCACGTCTTGATTCACTTCTTGAACCTTCGCGGCTATCTCTTTGACGATTTTGACCTGATTTCTTCGGAGCCGGCTTTGGTACCGGTTTTCCGTTTTCATCTACACGTTTTATCTTCGGTTGTTCGATTATTTCTCTTTGTATTGGTGCACCAAGCGTTTTTTCAATTTCTTCTAAATGTTTTTCATCTTTCGCTGCAACGAACGTAATTGCAAGACCTGATCCACCTGCACGTCCTGTTCGGCCAATACGGTGAATATAACTTTCTACATCTTCAGGGATGTCAAAGTTAAATACGTGCGTTACACCATCTACATCAAGTCCACGAGCTGCTACATCCGTTGCGATTAAGTACTGAATTTTAGCTTCGCGGAAACTCTTCATAACTCTTTCACGTTTCGCTTGAGGTATATCACCATGAAGTTCAGCACAATTATAACCTAGTCCTTTTAAATTATCATACAGTTTACTTACTCTAAGTTTTGTACGGCAGAAAATAACAGCTAAAAATGGCTGATCACGATCCATAACAAAACGAAGTGCATCTGGCTTTGCACGGTCTGTCGTCTCAATGACACGCTGCTCAATTGTATCAACCGTTACTTCTTCACTTTGTACTTGAATCATTTGCGGTTCATCCATATAACGCTTCGCCAATTTTTTAATATCTTTTGGCATCGTTGCTGAGAATAACATCGTTTGTTTACTAC
Organism: Bacillus sp. RB3; assembly: GCF_030164735.1. NCBI lineage: Bacteria > Bacillati > Bacillota > Bacilli > Caryophanales > Bacillaceae > Bacillus > Bacillus sp. RB3. The sequence continues at coordinate 53,825 of NZ_JASNGE010000026.1, read as the reverse complement.
CTGGTGTCTCATCTAAAATATCTTCAATATCATATAAGAAACCAAAATAAAGCATTTGATCCGCTTCATCTAGTACAATCGTTGAAAGATTACTTAAATCAATTGTTTCACGGCGTATATGATCTAATAATCGTCCTGGTGTTGCAACAACAATATGTGTATTACCTTTTAATTTTCTCAATTGTTGTGCTACATCTTGCCCACCATAAATCGCTAGTACATTAATATCTTCTCTTTGAACAAGCATTTTTTTAATTTCAGTTGTAATTTGCAGGGCTAGTTCCCTTGTTGGTGCAACAATTAAAGCCTGAACATCACTAGACTCTGAATCGATTTTTTCTAAAATCGGTAACACGAATGCTAACGTTTTACCCGTACCTGTTTTTGCCTGCCCAATAATATCTTTACCAGACATAATAACAGGAATTGCCTGCTCTTGAATTGGTGTTGCTTCTGTAATTCCATTTTCACGTAATGTATGATTAAAAGTTTCACTAATTCCTAATTCTAAAAAATTTTTCAAATAGACCACTTCTTTTCCTTATTTTTCACATTAGCTTTCATTGTACCATTTGTTTCGCCAAATATGAAAAATAAAAAAATTCTTATCTTCTTTTTTATATTCATCCTGTACTAGATGAACAAATTCTTTTTGCTTTTTCTCAGATTTTATTAATGCTTCCATATTTATAGAAGTCAAAATATACCTTTTAATTTTTCTATTACTCCAAATTAAACTTGTATACTTCAGATCTTCATGTAGATTTCGAAACCACTCTAATTCACTTAATTTTGCGATATGATGTTTCAATTTCATGTCATTTCGAGGATAAAATAAAATGATATCTGCTATTACATCAAATAACGAACCCATCTTCTCCCCCCTATACTCTTGCTCAAATTATATATATTCTTCTTTACATATATATTTCAATTTTACCGAAATATAATGTTACTGATTTGGTTGAAATCGCAAAATATATGAACTAAAAACCAATCTTTTCGATTTAGGAAAGACCGATTTTCATTAATTTATACAGTAAGCTTTCCTCCATGATAGCAATAATACTGTGTTGCTTTAAAACTTTTAATCCTATTTAAAGACTGTTTCGCTTTTTCTATATCTAAACAAAAATTCGGATTAGCTATTACTAACCCACGATTCTCTTGAACAGCCGCATCTCCCGTAATTACACAATCTAAATTCGGAAAATATAATGAAATATGCCCCGAAGTATGTCCTGGCGTCGCTACTATTTGACATTCATTATTCAAAATCATTTGACCATCATGCACTTTTTCATCGACGGAAATATGTTTTATATTTTTTAACTGTTGTATAAACCATTTACCAAATTCTTTTTCTTCATTTGGCATACGTTCTAACATTTCTTCAGCTTGAACTAACCTCTCTGATTTTATATCACCACTAATATAGTTAGATTCAATTTCACTAGCAATAACATTAATTTGAGGATATTTCACTTTAAAATCGTATAAAGACCCTATATGATCATCATCATAATGAGTAATAATTATATTCTTTAAGTTTTTTATCTCATATCCATGTTTTAATATTGCATTTTCAATTAAAGGTAAAAAACTTGGATATCCTGTATCGACTAACGTTAATTCATTATGTAATATAATTAAACTTGGATAAATACATTGTTTTTGCCCGTTAAATTCGAATTCAATTGGTAGTTCTATTATTTTCATTTTTCTTCCCCCATACCGCCTATTCAATATTTAATAATAACCACTTCGTCCACATACATTTTACTATACATATTAAAAAATTTTTTATCAGTATTTTGTTTTAAGTTTTTTATTAGTTAATTCTATTTTTAAATGTGGATACCAAAGTTATTTTATATCTATTTCTCATATGTGTTAGCAAGTTCGTCTGTAAAATCATAGACAGGGTTTTCACTCTTAACCTAAGCTGTTACTTTTTATAAATGAATTTTACCCTTATTGGACAAGTATCCGTTTCGTAATTTTCATATGTAATAAAAGAGACATCTCCTTAAATTAGAAATGTCTCTTTTAAATTAATAGAACAAATTCAGTTGTATTTCTTTTTTGTGAAAAGTTTTTTCATCAATAAATTATACATTTTCAGTGCTTGTACTACAACTTGTCGAGTATAAAATTGGTATACCACATATAGCATCATTCATTACATCACGAAAAACTTTTGCAGCGACTTCTGTGAAAGTTTGGCATAGATTAGAAATATCATCATTAAAAAACTGAATCACTTTTGCAGCAAAAACCGAAAAAACAACATTCGCTCCACCTGGGAACTGCGGCTGCACAACAACTTGCTCAAAATACAAGTTGCTTTCTAAAGCTACTTGAAAAAGGTGTGCAATTTCAAAAGCATCTAAAGGACAAGGAATTGGGTTTACAATTCCATCCCCAATAACACTAACAACAATAGTTACATTTACATTGCCAAATTGCACTGTAGGTTTAAGAAGTGTAGCTAATGCAATCGCTTTTTCAAAATCCGTAGTTTGTACTAAAATAATAAAATTTCCATCAGTCGGTATTAGCGGACCTACTGTTACAGTTGGATCAGCCCCTACCGAATTTCTGAGTTCGTTAAAATATGTGATCCATGGCGGTGAAAGTTGAGGTTGTACACGCTCGTCCATTCTTTTTCCACCTCCTTATACAATTCTCAATACTATAATATGAAAAAATTCTAATAGCGCATTAGATATATTTATTATTTTTTATAGCATTTTCGTATCAATCTGAGAATTTTGTTTGTTTACAAAACCTTTTAGAAACATTTAACCATTTATTGTATGTCAATAATATAGTAGTGAAAAATTTACAGGTGAAGGATATAAAAAGAACAAGGTTGCTAGTTCATTAATCGTAAAAATATGACGTTTTAGATGAATAAGCTTTATTTGCAGTAATATACCTTTATTATTATGTACCTTATATTGCAGCGCTTCACTAATAAGACGTACAATTCCTATCCTTTTAGAAGTAATTAAAACCTTCGGTGAAATCTTCTTTAGATAGATACCATTTGCAAATTGTTTAATTTAACAAATACTACTTGCATACTATGTAATGAAACACTGTGAATCATTGTATAATCCACATTATATTATTTTGAACAGGTAATCCCCTATTTTTATGGAAATATATAATTAAGAAAAACAATAAAATTGATTAATCTCTCACTTCTTTGTCCATCCTTTTAAAAAATCTATGTTTTTGTAAAAGGAGCGTTCATATGGAGAAACAGACACTTTGGAAAAAGTTCAAAAAAAGCTCTGTAAACCTCGGTAAATCTAGCGTATATGAAAGTATTATTTTATTCTACACAATGAAAAAGAAAGAATTACCTACTAAAGCGAAATTCATAATATTAGCCGCTTTATCTTATTACGTATTAACAATCGATTTCATTCCAGATATAGCTGCTATTATTGGGATTGGGTTATTAGATGATGTTTTAGCAATCGCTGTAGCGCATAAATACGTTATGAGACACGCAGATGCTGAAATTCGAGAAAAGAGCAAAGTAAAGATGGAGTCATTATTTACTTCAGCACAAGCATAATGAAATTATCTAGTCATTTACCTACCTTTTTACTTTCAAATAAAGCTAACTGTAATTAATGATAGTTCCACCTCACTGAATATTACCCTTCACCATGAGAGCATAGCAGAATAAATTCCTAAACAAAAGCATTTCTCTTAGCTCTCAAACCGTAAACAAATAGGGAATCAGCACTTGTTCCTAAGTTCTGACTCCCTTTTATTTGTTCTTATATCTATCTGTTATACAGTTTCATACGTTCCCTTATACAAAACTGCTATTGCCGCTACTATAAGAATCATACCCATAAAAGCAGGTGCGGCATGACCAAGTGATACATAGATTTGTCCTCCAAGAATAGGACCAATCATTCTTGCTAAAGCTTGAATAGATTGGCTTCCACCTTGAATCCTTCCTTGTTCACTAGAACTGGCAGACTTTGAAAGCATCCCGTTGAATGAAGGCCCGAAAATTGAATCCCCAAAACCATACATTAGCATTCCAACGATTAGTAGTGGATAGAGTGAAAACAAAGCTGATGCCGCAATAAAACTGTATCCTATAATCTCCGAAACCATCCCAAGAATAGCTATTTGTTTATCACTAAGATTGATTAAAAGCTTTGGCATGATAAAACTTTGTGAAACAATGTCTTGAAAGCCCAAAATTGAAAACATAAGTCCGATTAATGCAGGTTTCCAACTGAAAGTATCTATTGTAAATTGCGTGAAAATTGCTTGTAAAGATCCGTTAGGTATCCAAAGTAAAAACGCTGAGATAAGTAACCATTTTAAATTTTTCATGGAAAGTATATTTGCTAGTTGTGCAAAAGGATTTAACCTTACAAAAGTAATCTCTTTTAACCTGTTATTTTTGTCAAGACTCTCAGGCATGTATTTCATACCATATAAAACATTTAATAAAGTTATGAACGCTCCAAAGTATAAAGGTACAGAATGACCAAACTTTGCAAGTAACCCCCCAAGAGTTGGTCCAATAATAGTTCCCGCACCTACAACTGCACTCACCCATCCAAAGTATTTCGTTCTCTGCTCTTTCGGAATGATGTCTGCAAAATATGCGAAGATAGTACTTATGCTCCCACCTGTTATACCTTCTATTATCCGTCCAGCAAATAATACCCATAAAGCTCCTCCTATGCCAAAAACTAAGTACCCAATTGCAGAACCAAATAAGCATATTAAAAGTAATGGACGACGGCCATACTTATCGCTTAAACCCCCGAGTGCTGGAGCAGCTAAAAACACACAGGCCGCATATACGGAAGTTAGTAGTGTAACAACTAATGCTTGTTCTTCCGGATTACTTGTATATGGCTGTACTAAGAATGGGACTACAGGCATGATGATACTGAAACCTATACCACAAAGAAATACAGAAATAAGTCCGAATAGTAACGCATGTTTATCTATGCTTTTTTCAGTTTCCCTTTCATTTTGTGATCTAAATATAGACATTTAACTTCTCTCCTTAAAATGTTTTGTTGCTTTGTCAACAAAATGATAACCCTGTTTTGTTGATTAGTCAACAAAGATAAAATAATAAAAAAGCAGCCTATTCTCATATTAGAGTAAGGCTGCCATTTTATTATTAAAATGTATTACGATTTAATATGTATACCTTGTTTCTTTATTTCTGCATCCAAATGTCTACTATACTTTTCCACAAAGCTAATTATACTGTCGAATTCTTCTGCAGTTACTTGCTCAAATACCGCTTTATCCCGCTCTTGAAACTCTTTGTGCAGATTTTCATGGATTTTATAAATTTCTTTCCCTTGTTCGGTAAGCTTAAAATAAATTTCTTTCTTATTTTCTGACTTTTGGTAACTTTCAACAAGGCCTTTTTGTATGAGCTTCTTAGTCATTCTACTTATAGCACCGCGAGTCACATAAAAAGCCTCTGCGAGTTGTGTCACGTTAGAATCTGCATTGTTTTCAATATATTCAATACAGTGGACTTCAGAAGACTTAAACCCTTTAAGACCTTCTTCCATCTTATCTTTATTAAGCCAAACCAGCTTATTATATAATTCCCTGAAACCGTTCATGACCTGTTCTTCTTTATTCATGACCTGCCCTCCTCACCGCTCATTAGCACATTAAAACTATTATATTAAATTTCTGCTTACGTTTCGACAATATTGAAATAATTATTGTAACATTAAAGATATGTGTAAAAATAGGCGCTTAAATAAAACAATTCATTAGACAGCAAATTCTGCAAGTTTATTGCTATTCACAGTAAATGGTAGACAAAAAGTAAGAGCTAAGATCATTTCTCTTAGCTCTTCTTTCATAAAACTATTTCACTTCATTAGCGACAAAAAAGTGCTCACATACACTTGATATGCGCTGTAAGTCCACGTTCCCACCAGATATAACAGCCACTACTTTTTTCCCTTTTATATAACTATCAACTTTTCCCGCAAGAAGTGCAGCAGTTGCTAATGCACCTGCACCTTCTACAACAGCTTTCCCACGTTGTAATAAATCTTTCATCGCTACTTCCAGCTCTTTTTCTGATACAGTTTCAATATCATCTACTAATTCTTTTACAATTTCAAATGTTAATTCTCCTGGTATTTTAACTGCGCAACCATCTGCAATAGTAGGGGCCTCATAATGTTCTACGATTGCGCCTTTATCGTAAGATGCCTTCATTCCATGAACATTATCTGCTTGGACACCAATTATATTAATGGATGGATTAAAAGATTTTAATGCTACAGAAATACCAGAAATAATTCCGCCTCCACCTATTGGTACAATGACAGTATCTACATCCCACATATCATCAAGAATGTCTAATCCAATTGTACCTTGACCAGCCATTACCTCTACATCATCATATGGATGTAAGTATGTTTCACCTGTTTCCCTTATAATTTCTTCACATTTTACCTTTGCATCATCAAAGGTTTCACCATGTAAAATCACTTCAGATCCATATCCTTTTGTTGCTTCAACTTTTGCCTGAGGTGCAGAAATTGGCATAACAATTTTACTCTTAATACCGAGTAAATGAGCAGATAATGCAACTCCTTGTGCATGATTACCTGCTGAACATGCGATTACACCTCTTTCTTTTTCTTGATCCGTGAGCCGTGACATTTTATTAAATGCGCCACGAAATTTAAAAGAACCCGTTAATTGCATATTTTCTAATTTCAAATGTATTTCTCCGCCCGTTTTACTAGTCAAATAAAAAGATTTTACTAATGGCGTTTTACGAGCATTTCTATCCAGAATCTTGTGAGCTTTTTTAATATCGTCTATATGTAATGGTAGTTTTCTAGTTATCATACTGACACCTCTTCCAAAGTTCTATTTCTAAGTTTTCGTAAGTCGTAGCTCCTTTATACGAAAAGAAAAAATCTTTATATATGTACCCCACTCTGAAATAAACACATTTGCAAACAATTTAACATCCTCTTCATATCGCGTTCTTTATAATGATTTAAACATGCAATTTGGATCCAATTATTCTTTTGTAAATAAGATGACTCATAATGAACGATGTATCCTTGTAATGCTAATGCATCGCCTACTACTTTAGAAGAATGGTCTTCGCTTAATACAATAGTAAGTATAATTGGCGCGGCATGTTCTTTAGGTGAAACAAGCTTTAAGCCCATATCAGTAATAACTTCTTCAACATACTCGTATGTCTCTTTAATTTTTACAAATACCTTTTCATCTTCAAATCTCTTCAACGCTTCTTGCAATGCATAAATTAAATTCCATGATTGTGAGTATGGAATGCTTTCATTTTCTTCATACATGCCAATGTCCATATAAGCTGGCACAGCCTCGTTTATTTTTACAATGTGGTTATAAAAAACGAAAGAAATTCCTGTATATGATTTAATCGCTTTACCGCTAACACCACTCGCAAAATACACATCCTTCAAGTCTAATGGTATTGCTCCAATTGAGCTTATGCAATCTACACATAGTTTTATTTGATTCTCGTTACAAAGAGTATTTAGCTCGTTTAAATCGTTTAACATTCCAGTAGATGTTTCATGATGAACAAACCAAATCCATTCATAATTTCCAGTTGTCACGATTTCTTCTAATTCGGTATAAATAAATGGATCTCCCATTTCCTTTTTATACGTATCAAAATGTAACTGTGCTCGTTTTGCATGTCCAACTAATCTATTACCAAATTCCCCATTTGTTAATACTAGTCCTTTCCCTTTTAAAGAACGTAACTGTAAAGCAATCGCATCATTTGCTAACGTCCCTGTTCCTAACATAAGCTGTACATGTTTTGCTTTTGTCATGTAAAGTAACCGTTTTTTCACATTGTCCATCATCACTTGAAATGACTTAGAGCGATGCGAAATAGGCCGCGTAGAAAATGCCTTTCGAACGTTCTCTTCAATATCTACTGGACCAGGTAAAAACGTATATTCTTTCGTCATAATCCCCCCAACACTCGACTCTTCAAACATAGCAGGGGTAACATACATTGGCTGGAAGGCTGCTTCTTCTGTACCAACTAACGTATGGAAAGATTTGAATCCCATTTGCTCATATAAAGCTAGTTCACGTGTTGTTGCAGAAATGAGTGCTAATTCATATCCATTTAGAAGCAAATAACGATGTAGAAAACGAATTAATCCTAACAACGCTCTTCCATTTCTATATTCACGTTCTACTGAAAGTAAACGAATTTCATACATTTTTTCTCCATGCTCTTGCAAATAAACATCTAAATTTGAGATTTTATAATCTAACGAGAATGGTCGTTTTCCCCGCACTGCGACCATACCTACTAATCTATCCTCATCTAAACAAATTAAATATGTATTTTCTTTATGAAACCGATCTATACGAAACCGGTCTTTCGTTTCTTCATGTTGTGGTATCTCTTCCACAAAAGTTTTATAATTTAATTTATGTATACTTTCAAATTCCCAATCTTGATCAGCAACTTTATAAATTAACCCCATGCCTTATCTCCTTTATCTATTTAATAAAAAATGATAAGTGGAGATTATCCCCACTTATTAAACATTCATTTTATTCTCGATTCACATATAGAATAAGTACAATAATCATTCCACTTAATATAGTGGTAACAATAGAATAAGAATAAAGAATCATACAAACTGGTAAACAAGCAATTGTAATTAGTCCTGGCTTCGTAAACCCTTTAAATATTAAATAAAATACAATAAAAATGCCTAAGAGGGTAAGCGCTATCAAATAATCAAATGCGATTAGTCCTCCTATAAATGTTGAAATACCTTTACCGCCCTTGCCTTTAAATAAAACTGGATAAATATGTCCAATAATAACGGCCAATAATGTTAACATTACGAATGTAGGATCTTCAAAAAGATATTTTGCTACAGCAACAACGATTGCCCCTTTAATCGCATCACCTAAAAATGTAGCGATGAAATACCCTTTTCCATATACGCGCCCCATATTTCTTGCGCCAGGATTTCCGCTTCCTTCATCCCTAATATCAACGTTATGTCTCAATTTTGTTACTATATAAGCGGTCAATATGTTTCCAATTAAATAAGAAGCCACCAAATATAAAAACTGCATACTATTAATCATGTAATCATTCACTTTCTACATGGGATTACATATACAATATTCAATTACTACGTATATTGTACGTTTTTAACATACATCCCTTTATACATTTTAATATCATATTTTTACAAATCATACAAAAATTCTCATGTAGCTATTTATTTAAATATAAATTCTTCATTAAATAATATGTTCCTTTCACTGCTGGTTCGGATTGTGATACAAATGTAACTTTTCCTATACTTTTCTCACAGCATTTCTTAAATTCAGCATATATTTCTGGAACGAAACGCATTATGCTACCACTTACTGCAATTGAAGTTGGTACATCAAACTTCATTTTATTGTAAATATTCACTGTAATTCTCGTTAATTCCTTAGCAGCTTGCAAGATAATTTCACGTGCATCATCATTCCCATTTCTCGCTTCCTGAATAACTAATGGCGCGATTGCTGCAACTTTATCTTTTGAAGAACTATAAACTAGTCTTTTTATATGAGACGACGTCAAAAGTTGAAACTCATCTTGAATCCTTAAGCTTAATGGGCAAAGTGCAACTCCTTGATCAAATTGATTCGCCATTCTTTTTAAACCTTGTAATGCAATCCAATATCCGCTTCCTTCATCTCCTAAAATATGTCCCCATCCACCACTATACTCGTACACTTCTCCTTTCTTTCCAAGACAAATTGCACCTGTGCCGCCAATTGTTAAAATTCCATCTTTTCCTTTTAAAACAGCTGCATGTGCAATCATCGCATCATTAAAAACTTCAATTGGTGTTCCATACTTCTTCTTTAGACGTAATGTTAATTCATTCGTATTTACTCCACTTACACCCGCTAATCCTAAACAAATACAAACGCAATGCCCATTTAATACACCTTTCTGGCATTGATCAATCACCTCCATAATATGCACAAGAACTTCTTCAAAATCTATTAATATATTTCCAAAACCACTTGTAGCTCTTACAAGTTCATTTCCGTCTTTATCAAATGCAATTGCTTCTGTCTTTGTTCCCCCGCCGTCTACTCCAATCATATATTTCATCTATTCGCCTCATTCATTTCAAATTGGAGGGAATGTTATATTCCCTAAAACTACAGATTCCTTTGCACCTGTTGCGCTCGGCACATTACTCGGATTACGATGATATGTTTCATTTGCTAAAATGGCAAAGGCGATTGCTTCCTTCGCTTCTGAAGAATAGCCTATATCTTCTTGAAGGAATAATGCACATTTTTCTTCTTTCAATCCATGCCGTATCATTTCTACAAGTGTATCATTATAACTTCCGCCACCACCTAGAATTACCTCATCGATTTCATAATACGGCAGAATAAACTCCTTATAATGATAAACAATTGAACTTGCTGTAAACCTTGTGACAGTCGTCAATATATTTTCTTTACTATGCTTTTCAAACCGCTTTAATAACTCACTGACAAATTCTTCTCCAAACTGTTCTCTACCAGTTGATTTCGGTGGATTCATTTTCAAAAATGGATGATTCATACAATATGTCAAAACCTCTTCTACAACTACTCCTTGTTTTGCAATGTTACCATTTTGATCATATGACAACTGAAACAACCTTTGACATACTTCATCCATTACCATATTACCTGGACCTGTATCAAATGCTATAACGCTTTTCTCACTTAGTTGACTTGGTATTACAGTCACATTACCAATCCCGCCGATATTTTGTAGTAGTCTATTTTTAGTTTGGTGACGATATAAAATAATCTCTGAATATGGTACAAGTGGTGCTCCTTGTCCTCCAGCTGCCATGTCCATCGTTCGAAAATTAGAAATAACCGTCGTATTCGTTTCATACGCTATAATTGCTGGTTCTCCAATTTGTAATGTAGAAGGAATCATACCTCCATCTTGCTGTGGCTGATGATAAATCGTTTGTCCGTGAGAACCAATTAAATCTAATTGTCTCAAAGGAAAATTGGCCTCTTTACAAACTTCCTTTACAGCGTTTGCGAAGCGTAAACCGAGTTTAAAATTCAAACTGCATATAAGTTGTACATTTGAATTTTCTATTGATAATGCCTGCTGGATATCATTTTTCATATCATTACAAAATGGCACAGTAGTAAAATGGATGAGTTCAACTTTAGAATCTACACCGCTTCCATCTATATGAACGAGTGCTACATCTATTCCGTCTAACGAAGTACCGGACATTACCCCTGCAACATACATAACATGCATGACCTCCTATTTACTAAAAAACAATCATGTAAGTAACCAACGTACAACCAATCGAAAACAATATAAATCTAAAAAACAACTGAGCTTTCGATGCAAACGATCCATCAATGAAAGAAACAACTACCGTAAGCAAAACGCTTGCCGCAATACTTGTAACGAGCCAAATACTATGCATTTGTGATAAATTTAGCATGCCTAATAAAGGGACAAAAAGTAAATTTGCACAAATCACTCCAAATAGTAATAAAAACACACCTTTATAACTAAATTTTATATTCATTCTATTTCCCCCTTTCTAGTTTTAATGTGAAAGAAGTGATAGACAAAAAGTCTATCACTCAAAATAACAGCATGTAGATTAAGGATTAACCGACTCTCCGTCACCATTCTTTTCGATTTCAAGCATATTTTTGTCGTACATTTTAAAGAATGGTAAATAAATAAGGAACGATATTGTTATATTTATAAAAACTAATACAATCGCACGCCAATCTCCACCTGTTGCTAAATATGCACCAATTGGAGCAGGTAATGTCCATGGCGGCATAATATGCGTTGGTGTTACAAATCCCATTGCGGTTGCAGCATACGCTATAGTAGCTGTTACTAACGGGGTAATGACGAAAGGAATAATTAAAATTGGATTTAATACAATCGGCAAACCGAATATAACCGGTTCATTTATATTAAAAATCCCAGGGACAATACATGTTCTCGATAATGCTTTTGAATATTTTGATCGGCCAAATACAATCATAGCTAACACAAGTCCTAATGTTGCTCCCGAACCACCAATCCAAATAAACCATTGATAAAACGGCTCTGGTGCAATGAATGGAAAATGACTTGCCCCACTTGCTACAGCTTCACCGTTCTTCCCTAAATACACATCCCAAAGCGGCCTTGCCACAGTACCTACAACAGATACACCGTGTATCCCGAAAGACCAGAAAAACGTAATTAAAAATACAGGTATAATAACGCCAAAGTAACTATCACCAGCTTTTACTAACGGTGCGGCTAGTTTATCTACAACGTAATGTAAATCAACTTTAAAAACGACTGTAATAAGACTCATCATAATAATAACGAATGCTACAGGTATAAGTGCTTCAAATGAACGTGATACTGACGGTGGTACTTGTTCTGGCATTTTTATCGTTACGTTATTCTTCTTACAAAACCTTAAAATCTCAACTGATAAAATAGAGACGATCATCGTCACAAATAATCCATGACCTCCAAGATTTGTCATCGGAAGCATGAATCCTTTTTTATCAATTAACTCAGGCGTTAATGTTAAAAGTAGTGAACATACCGCAAGCTGTGCTCCTGATAAAGCATCTAATTTATAACTTTTCGCTAAATTATATCCTATTCCAAATGCTATATATAAGGACATAATAAACATAGTTAAACGATATGGTATCAATATACTTGTTTGATTCTTTAATGCCCAAACCGATATGAAACTATCTTTCGGCAGTGGTGGAAATGCTACTATTAAAAAAAAGCTTCCTACTATAATAAATGGTAACGCCGAAATAACTCCATCACGGATTGCTTGTAGATGCCTCTGCTCAGAAAGCCTTGCCATCGGGCCAGATAAGTTTTTATCAAGAAACGTGACAAACTTATTCATAACGCTTCCTCCTAACTAATTAATTCATTTACAGTTTTTAATAAAGTCGGGCCTCCAAGTGGCGTGTATGCTTGCGGTGGAATGATGCCACACGGAATAGATTCCTCCTCTGCAAATTTTTTTACAGAGTCAAATCGGTGTCTTATTTGAGGTGCCACCATTACGACATCCCAGCCATTCTTTACTTCTTCCTCTACCTCATTCGTTCCAATTGCATGCACTTCCATGTTCACACCATTTTTCTCCGCTTCTTTTTTTAAAGCGTTTACAACAATTGCACTGGACATTCCTCCAGAACAGACGAACAAAACTTTCATTTATTAATCCTCCTATACTTATAATTTATTACCCTTCAAATGAAAGGAAGTTTCACTTTACTAACAAGCATATGAAGTAGTAAATGAATTTAGTTATAATGAAAGTAAATTTCATTAAAAATATTTTTCCTATTAAATTAATGTTTCAATATGCAATTTTCTCTATTGCAAAGTCAACCTCGCCTCCTATATTATTTTAAATAATCATATGATAGGGAGGCGTATAAATGATCGTTAAACGTTTATTAATGATATGTTGTATCGTCATCTTGTTCATCCCTTTCTCTTTCATTCCCCCTCACTCTACTTATGCTGAAGTAAATACTGCATACAAAAAACATGAATTACGTGCTGTATGGATTGCATCTGTTCTGAATATTGATTGGCCCTCAAAAACTGGCTTACCCATTGAAAAACAGAAACAAGAATTTATAAGATTATTAGACGATGTAAAAAGCACTGGTATGAATGCAGTTGTTGTACAAATTAAACCAACCGCTGATGCTTTCTATCCTTCAAATTACGGTCCTTGGTCTGAATACATTACAGGAACACAAGGAAAAGATCCTGGTTATGACCCGCTTGCATTTATGATTGAAGAAACTCATAAAAGAAATATAGAATTCCACGCTTGGATTAACCCATACCGAATAACGATGAATCACACCGATATAAATCGATTATCAAATAATCACCCTGCAAGGCAACATCCCAATTGGGTTGTCCCTTATGGCGGAAAGTTATATTACAATCCCGGTATTCCAGAAGTGAAAAAATTTATAACAGAAGGTGCTTTAGAAATCGTGCAAAATTACGATATTGATGCGCTGCATATGGATGATTATTTTTATCCATATAAAGTAGCCGGTGAAGAATTTCCAGATCAGAAAACGTACGAAACATATAATAACGGTAGATTTACAAATATAGAAGATTGGCGACGTAACAATGTAAATGAACTTGTAAAAGATTTAAATACTGCTATAAAACAAGAAAAATCATATGTAAAGTTTGGCATTAGTCCGTTCGGCGTATGGAGAAATATAGCTGACGATCCGACTGGCTCTAACACAACCGCAGGCCAAAGAAACTATGATGACCTTTATGCTGACACACGTGAGTGGATACAAAAAGGATATATTGACTACATTACACCGCAAATATATTGGAATATAGGTTTCACCCCAGCTGCATATGACATATTAGTAGATTGGTGGGTTAAAGAAACAAATAACAAACCGATTCACCTATACATCGGTCAAGCGGCCTATAAAATTAATAATAACTCCGTCCCTGCTTGGTCTGATCCAGAAGAATATCCAAGACAAATTGCATTAAACCGGCTATATCCTGAAATAAAAGGTAGTATGCATTTTAGCTTAAAAGATATTAATAACAATCCACTTGGAGCTAAAAATAGACTCTCAAAAGACATATATAAATATCCTGCATTAATTCCGCCTATGCCTTGGCTTGATCATGATCCACCAAAACAACCGACTTTAAAAGGTGCCATTCCAAGAGATGAAGGTATTGCAATCGGTATCATTGACAATAGAGATAATGATTCTACTTATTACGCTATTTACCGCGCGAATGGGAAAAATGAAGTGGATATACAAAATCCGAAAAATTTACTTACTACTGTAAGAAAAACAAAACTTGGAGAAATTTATGTAGATAAAACCGTTATTTCTGGAGAAACGTATACGTATGTCGTAACTGCAGTTGATCGATTGCATAATGAAAGTGTGGCTTCTAGTCATACTACCGTTAGTGCAAAATAAAATCTCATAACAAAAAGCGCCCTAAAGCTGTGATACTTAGCTTTTAAGGCGCTTTTTGTTATTTATTCTTAAACTTCTCAGTCGCTGCTCTCATCTTCACATTTAAATCGTGATCAATTGAGTCGCGAATATCTCGCTCTACTACTTCCATTTCTTTTTGGAAATTTTCCAAGTAGATTTTCAGTTCTTCTTCTTTCTCTGGTCTTTGTGAAGGTGGTAATTGTACTACCAACGATAACATGGCCGTTAAATCTTTCATTAAGAACGTTTCAAGTTTATGTTGTTGTTCAAACATGCGTTGCTCTTGATAGTACGGAAGTGCATTCAATACTGAAATTGTAATATCATCAACCGTTCTTTGTAATGAAGGATTTATTGAGCGTTTATACGCTTGAATTGTATTTAATGCGTCTGGATAACGGTCATAAAAATACAATTTGTAAAATGATAAGTCTGTCGGTTTTACAGTTTGCTGTTTCTCTTGTCTTAAGAAATCTTTCACTTTCATCGCAGCTACATCAATATCTTCATTCGTAAGCTTTTTCGTAGTTTTTGCCATTACATGCACTTTTTTCTGCTTTTCTTTCGGTAACATCGAGAAGACTTGTTCTCTCGTACGTTGACCTGATGCACAAAATAGAGTATTTAATGTATTTTGTTCTTTCTTTCCTTCAGTGCGAATCCAGCGATAAAACAGTGGATGTTGTGTAAATTCTTGTAGAAACGGTATTGATTTGTTTGATAACTTGTCTAAAGAATCTTGCGCTCTTTTATATGGCTTCGTCCATGAAAAATACAGCTTCCGTCCGAAATATACGACTAAAACAACGACAGTAAATGCTATTAAAAGCAATGTACCGAGTAGTAATAATACTGTTTGAATGAAACTCATTTGTTCACCTCCTCTAATAATCCGTTATTTCCTTGGACGCTGAATGAGTTTCTGCTTCATCTCATCATTAAATGTGTCTAGTTCAATAACGAACTTCTTACTTGACTCGATAATACGTTCTGACGATTTTTCAGATGCTTCAATTGCAGCGAACACATTTTGGAATGATTCACGTAATTTATCCATGCTAATAGCAGGGTTTTCAAGCAATTTTGTCGTTTCTTCTGTATTTTGTTTTAACGCTTGAGAATTACTTAATACCATCGATTCAATTGCTTCATTTGTCGCATTCACTGCATCGATTGTTTTCCGTTGATTTGTTAACGCTAACTGAATAGCAGCTGAAACCGTTACAACGTTTTGCGTCATCGTAATTGCATTACGAATTGCCTCTGTTAACTTTTCATTATTTTTCTTAATAATGTCTACAGATGCGATAGATTGTAATAAAACACTTTTCGCTTGCTGCATATTACGTGTACGTACAAGTATCTTTTCTAACGCATCGTTAATTAATGGAATATCTCTTTGACGCTCTGGGTTTTGTTTCTCAGCTTCAAGCATGCCAGCAAGCTTTTTCCCTAAGTATACTTGTTTATCAAGCGCATGAATTTTATCGTGCGATTGTTCTTTTAACATTTCAAGACCCACTGTATCCTCTTGTAAGTTATCACGGCCAATTAGAAGGGATCTAATGATTTCCTCGATTTGTTTATCTATAGATTGGTATTTATGCACGTATGTTTCAAGTGGATTTTTCTTGAATACTTTAAACATTATTTTCTTCATACCACTTGCTTTAAGTGAATTGGGATCAAGCTCTGATACCACTTTTCGTAATTCTAACAATGTATTTGGAATTTCTTCATTTTTCCCATTCATCATCGCTGTTACAGGGCGTTTTAAAGCTGATAACGTTTGTCCTGCTGCCTGTTGCTCTTTATCCCCTAAATCTCCTAGCTGAGACAATACTTTTGATAAATCTGTATTTTGCTCGCTATTTAACTTTTGTACATAAAGATCAGCTTCTTTATTTAGTTCCTCTAATTCTTCATCTTTTATAACTGTATCAACTACTACTTCTACATTATTATCTTTCACAATGGATACAGGTTCTTTTTTCTCGAGTTCAGTCAACAAAATCGCTCCTTTATTTATATGTGCGAATTTATATGCACTATATTTCATCAATTATATCGTATTTCATATACATTCTGACTGCTTGAAATCGATTTTTTTTAGAAATGCCTGTTTATGCAGTCATTCCCTGTTTCTTACTATTAGTATACCTGTAATCAACATAATTTTCCTCAGACTTAAGACCTAGAGAACGACATGCTGAAGGCGGATTCTTCGTATGTTACGTATATAAATTATGTTCTTCTATCCTTCTGTACTCAATCTTTTGACATACACCCTTTTTCAATGTGATAATTATATTGCGCTCACTCCTATTTCTTCTTGCGCGCTACGAATGCTCCATTTTGAAATGCCAATAACACCGTTTCAAACATTTCATCTTCTTCTATCATTTTTTTAAACTCGGCTAATTCATTTGCATGAGAGGTTGCGTTATCAACAACAAGAAAACCCTTTGGTTGTAAAATGCGTTTTATATGCTCAAGCCACCACATGTATTGCGTACGCTCTGAATCTAGGAAAATAAAATCAAATGAATGATCTAATTGCGCATCTAAAAATGCCCCTGCTTCTTGATTATGAACATCAATCCTTTGTAAAAGGTTTGCCTTTTCAAAATTGACAAGTGCCTCTCCAACTCGTTCTGAAGAAAGCTCTACAGTTGTTACATTTCCATTTGTTTCTTCTACCGCATTAGCTAACCACAATGTAGAATAACCATTAGAAGTTCCGATTTCTAAAATGTTTTTTGCGCTACACCCTTTTACTAAAATTGATAAAAATTGCCCCATCTCACGAGTAATATTCCGTAATTTTTCTTCCCTTGTTTTTTTATTTCGATCATGCTCTTCTCCATATTGTTCAAGTTGAAATAATAATGAATCTAACGTATCCATTTTTTTCATCGCCTTTCCAAAGCAATATGATGAAAAAGCTCTTGCTGCCCGTCTACTTTCATTATATGCGAAACAAAAACCTTTTTCCTGTTATATGACAAAGATTTGAATTTTTTTATAGCATATTGTTTCGTTTTTTGGTAAAGTTAATTTCTACGTGCAATTATTCCATTCATATTATTTCATATTAAAATTGCAGTTATTAAATTATATAAACCCCATTTAAATGAATCGGTATTTCAAATTCAATTAAGCGCCCTTTTCGGACGCATTTTCTTTGTTTATATATTTCCAGAAGAAAGGATGCTTACAAATGAACGTGATTAGCTTAGATGCTGCTAGAAAACGAAAGCAGCATAAAAAATTAATGATTACTATACCGATTATTACACGTATTTATGAAGAAGACGGGGAAATTAAATTTGAGGTAGCTGGCGAAAAAGATGTACCTCTTGAAATGTTAGAAAAATAATAAAAAACGCATTTCTGAAGAAATGCGCTTTTTTATATTTTTACATTTAAATGCATAAGTTTTTCAGGGTTAACCATCATATAAATATTTGAAATTTTCTCATCCTCAAATACAAACGAAAGAACATAAGTTACTTTATTATTTATTGTAACTATAACTCCTGGTATACCATTGACCATTTTGAAATCAACAGTGTACTCTTCTGTCAATCGTTGTGCAATCCCAAAGAACAAACGTATAATTCGATCCGCAGAATAAATCGGGTTAATCGCAGTCGTAACTTTACCACCACCATCAGCTTTGAGTATAGCATCTGTTTTTAATACTCCTAACATACCTTCCGCATCCCCACACTGTAATGATGATACAAACTTTTCAACATAAGAAGCCATTTTCTCCGTGCTTAATTTTGATTGCTTCGGTTTCTCCAACATGCTTTTTCGAGCACGTTGAAAGATCTTCCTGCAGTTTACACTACTCTTATCAACAATTGAAGCTATTTCTTCGTATTCATAACTGAAAACTTCTCTTAATATGAAAACAATCCTTTCTACCTCAGATAATTGTTGTAAAAGTAATAAATATGCGGTGGAAAGGGATTCTTTCATTATAAATGACTTTGATGGCTCATCACTCTCTTCTACAATTGGCTCTGGCAACCACATCCCTACATACACGTTACGTTTATGCGCTGCCGATCGTAATTTATCAATTGAACGATTTGTCGCCATCTTACATAAATATGCTTTCATATTTTCTATAGATTGAGGATCTTCTATATTATTTAGCGAGATAAATACATCCTGAACGATATCCTCAGCATCCATAACACTCCCAAGGATTCTGTATGCTAATGAAAATAATAATGGTTGATACGCTTCATATAACTGCTCCGTTTCCATGATGAACTGCCTCACTTTCATATTGCTTTAAAATGTATAACGCTGCACGCTTCCCGCTTGCTACCGCAGCATCAGCTAATACTTCATCATGCCCTACCCAATCTCCTGCAACATAAACACCTGGCATTTCAGGTATATTAGGGCCCGCTTTTTCAACACGGTCAATATGAGGAAAATCATGTACTACTGTTATTTTCGGTAAATATTGCTGTGCAACAACTTCTCTTTTCCAATTTGGATGTAACAACTCCATCGTACTTTCCAACTGTTCTTTATCATCACGAATATGATTCATCTCGAGTACAGGATTATAGTACTTAATTAGACTCACTACAATTGATCCATCTTCACTTAATTTAGCTGCTCTCGATTGATTTGTGAAAAATATAGGTTGATCTAATCCTAATACAAATTGATGTGTAGGATTGGGTAATTGTCTCAAGCCAATATCTAATGCAGCAACAGTAACCGGTACAGATTGTTCACTCCATCTATGCAAACTTGTTCCTTCTGCACCTTTTATTATTTTACAAGCTTCTTTCGGCGGAGTCGTCACGATGACTGCGCCTACTTCAAAAACCTCATCATCAACACAATGTATTCTTTGTTTACCTTCGGAATGCTCAATTTCCACAACATGCTTTTTAGCCAAAAACTGCACCCCGATATCATTCGCTATAGCTCTTAATTTTGTTATTATCGTCTCCCAACCACCATCTACATAAAGCACTCCCTCTTTTATAGAAAGCTGTATTTGTTTTAGTACAGATGATGCTAATTGTATTGTAGGAGCAAACGTATATGTTGTTGTTCGGCATAGCGCATAAAATATATTGCGAACCATTGGATCTTTTATTTCATTTTCTGCCCATGTAGTTAGACTCATTTTCGGAACTTCTCCTACATCTAAATTTCCTAAACGAATCATAAGACGTGAGAATTGTACTTTTGCAGACCAAGAAAGTAGTGGTGTTGATAAAATTGAGTAAAAATCTGTTGGGATAGTGAATATATCCCCTTTCCATATTCCATGTGCTTTTGTAGATGGTATTCCACCTGGAAGAGTCATACCAAGCTCATTAAAAGTTATAAACGCTGCCCCGCCTCTATATAAAGCATGTGCACCAAGATTCATGCAGATTCCATTTTTATTTGTAGTCATCCCTCGGCCACCGAATTGACTGGACTTTTCTAATACAATCACTTTCCTTCCAGCTTTCGCTAAATATATAGATGCTGTTAATCCAGCAAGCCCACCGCCAACAATTGCTATATCAAATGTATTCATAATAAAATCCCTCCTTAATCGTTCTACATACAAGACGAACGATTAAGGAGGGATGTGACATAAAAATAAATTTTTATTATCCTACTTTATTTCATTACTTTTTAATTCGATCATATTGCATACGAAATAACTCAATTGCAAATGGAATATCCTCTTCACTCTTTAAATAATAACTGATCCATCCTGATTCAGGTAATACGTGATGTGGTTTTTCAGAAACACCCGCCCAGCTGAGTACTTCATTTCTAATCATTTCACTAAATGACATGAACATTCACTCCTTATAAATGATTGATGTAATTTTAAATTAACATTTTCATTACTTTTTTCCATCAATCCAAAGTATGAATGGGAATGGGAATACGAATATAGTTTGGTCTTAACACCTTATTCTTTATGGAATAAGTGAATTTATTAAGCTACCGACAACAGCACAAAACAAAGACTAGACACATATCCTAATTTTGTAACCTAACTTACCTATAGAAAGGCGGGTAATACAATTGACTGCCAACATCGACTATACCTCCCCCTCAACCAATTTTACTTATGATGTAAATAAAAGTAATTTTTTTCGGAAAGATGCCCAAAATTATATAAATGTACTTGGTATTAAACAATTAAATACTTTAGAAAATACTTCTTTATTAGATATTTATTTAAGTACAGGAAATGTTGTAGAACCACATATTCATCAAAATGCAGCTGAACTTGTTTATTGTATTTCAGGGTCTGCTGTTGTTTCTTTACTTAATCCATTTACGAATCAAATATTAAACTTACCGATAAAACCCGGGCAAGTTGCCAACATTCCACAAGCGTGGTGGCATTATGAAATTGCTACAGCAAATAATACTCATTTATTAGCTATTTTCAATGCTCCAGCGCCAGAAGTTATTTTCGGTTCTGACATTTTAAGATTAACTCCTGCTCATATGATGGCACATACTTACTGCCTCAATGAACAACAATGGAAACAAGCGGTTTCCCCTATTCAATCAACTACTGTAATTGGTCCTCCGTCAAACTGCAATCAAAACCGTGAAATGAAAAATTATCCAACCCAGCCCCTCGCTCAACAACATAATCCGCATCACCAAGATTCTTATTACTTCCCTCTTTACTGGGGCTATTAATTTGTAAATTTTCAAAAGAATCATCATTTATCTCCTAGGAAAATACCAAGGAGATTTTTTTATTGTATCTTCTCTTCCTATTAAAAATAGTAACAATTGATAGTGGACATACATATAATATTTATATATTAAATTGGAGGTGATAGTACTATGAGTAATTATAACTATCGAAAAAACTACTCTTATAATAAAAATAGTAGTTCTTCAGCATCCTCTCAATCTTCCAATTCCCAATCGCAAAGAGACTTAGCGGAGCAAGGCTATGTAAAGAAAAAAGGATGTAACTGTAATAAAAATAAATAGTTTATCTTATGGATGAATTCTTTTTTAAAAGAATTCATCTTTTTTTACTGATCGGAAATTTTTAAAGTTACATAACTTATTACTTAAATGAGAAAGGGTAAATTATACTTTTTTATACGAACTTAACAAAGAGTAATTGTTCAATTAATTTATTACTTATTTTCCTAAAAAATATAGTCCTTCCTAAATTTATTAGGAAGGACTATATACAAACCCCTGTTTAATTTCCTACTAAACATTGTAACAAATTAAACGATATTAATACCTGCACTTACAAATCCAGCAACTGCAGCTATTGGACTTGCTGCTGTTAATGAAACATATAACAGTATTTTATCCCCAGCTGCTACTGGAATAGCTTCAGGTATGATTCCTGATGCTGTAGAACCAATCGCTATTGCGGCAAATGCTGGCGTTAATAATAGAGGTGCACCTTGTACTGTAAACGTATTGCTTGCTGCAGGTGCAGTTAATATTTGTATTTGCACTTGAACAGGTGATAATGGAGATAATGCAGCTGTTGCACTAAAGAAACCTGCTAATGACGTAATAGTTCCTGCGCGTGGTGCTACAAATGCATAATCACCTACACCTAATGCTAATGTGATACTTGTTCCACCCGTTAACGCTATACCAGGCTGACTAAATCCAAATCCGAGAAGAGTTCCTGTATTAGCTACTAACGCATTAACTAATGCTGCTGGTGTTGTACCTGAAGCAAACGGAATAATAGCTCCGCCACCAGTTGCACCTGTTGCTCCTGTTAAGCCTGTTGCACCAGTTAAACCTGTTGCACCAGTTGGACCTGTTGCTCCTGTTGGACCTGTTGGGCCTGTTGCTCCTGTTAAACCTGTTGCTCCTGTTAAACCTGTTGCTCCTGTTAAACCTGTTGCTCCTGTTGGGCCTGTTGCTCCTGCTCCTGTTGCTCCTGTTGGACCTGTTGCTCCTGTTGGACCTGTTGCTCCTGTTGCACCAGTTGCTCCTGTTGCTCCTGTCACTCCTGTTGCTCCTGTTGCACCAGTTGCTCCGCCTCCTGGACCTGTTGGACCTGTTGGGCCTGTTGGGCCTCCTCCTGGAGTAGCACCAATTAATTGAGTTAATAAATTTAATAAAAGTTGTAAACTTGCAGGGTCAATAATTAAAGAGAAGAAGAATGGTGCAAGAGCACTGTAGAATTGTTGTAATAAAGAAAGTAATTGACTTAGATTTGGGTTAGGAGATTGTAGTAAATTAATAATACTTTGAATTAATTGTTTTAAGAAATTCCCTTCTGGAGAAGGTGCTAATTCATTTAGTAAGTTCAATAGTTGAGTAAACAAATTGAGTAAAGCTAATCTGTTTGCATCACTTGGATTTGCAAAAAACGCTGCAATAGCCGAAATTAAAGAGTTTAGTAAAGTAATTAATCTACCTAATTGCTCACTAGTAATCGGAACTGTTTGTGGATTGTTACAACACTCTGGAGTGAAAACAATCGGATTATTGCAGTGGTTATGACCGAAACAATTATTACTTGTCATTTATGTCCTCCTTACTTGTTTTATATTTGAGTTTTTCCTATTATAAGGATCATAAAGTTGTAAAAGAGTATGTGTTATATATTGACTTAAAATAGGAAACATGAAATATAATTAAACTTGCAAACGCTATTTAATTATGTTCATGACTCACATATTAATTATATGTTTTTAATAATTGACTGCTTAGATTAAATACCTAAACTTAAGAGTTTATTTTATTTTTCCACGTTTATCTCTTAGGTTCAAAGACACATTTTAATTTGAATACAAAAACCGAATTTACGATTTACATATATTCCGCAAGTAACAACATCATTTTTTCATATACATAAAGAACACTTCTTTACTAAAATTGGGCTCCCCTTTTAAAGGGGAAGCCGTTTCTATTATAAAAAACTCTCATACAATATAGTGGACAAGTTATTTTATACTTCGTTCTAATAAAATATTGTAAGGAGTGAAAATTAATTGCCTATCATTCAACCATTTATGGCATCTAGAAGATTTACATCTACACTAGGAGCAGGTACAGGTGCGGCTTTTGCAATTGCTGCCACAGCTTGTTTAAACGATGCGGGTACTACTGCAACCGCTTTTCCGACTTTCACGTATTACAACTTATATGTGAACGGTATTCTTCAACCAAGCGTGAACTCCAGTGTTACTACTGGTCCTACTGGTGCTATTACAATTCCTGGTGGGGATGCATTAGACGGCGGAATTCCAATTACAATTGAATTTATCGTCACTTAATGTTACCGAATGTAATTCAGAACAAAAAAGACCGATTCCTTTTCACATTAAGAATCTGTCTTTTTTAATTAATAATAATAAATTGTAAAATAATTGAAGAACCTTGCGATGGTGGTTGGTTATCCAATAAAGTTAGTTTACCAGTACTAACTTCATAGAATGGTTGTGGTTGCAGAATTCCATTGATAAACAAATTTACATATGAAACCTCAGTAGGTGATAGTATATTCGTTGTACCATATTGAGCTATGCCATCTGCATCTGTATATATAAGTTTCTCTCCATCTGAAAAAGTGTAATATAGCAAATTAGTTGTTGTTATAGGGCCAATCCCCCCAGTAGGACCTGTTACTCCCGTTATTCCTGTTGCTCCCGTTGGTCCTGTTGCTCCCGTTACTCCCGTTGCTCCTGTTGCTCCCGTTACTCCCGTTACTCCCGTTGCTCCCGTTGCTCCTGTTGCTCCTGTTGCTCCCGTTGCTCCTGTTGCTCCTGTTGCTCCCGTTGCTCCCGTTACTCCCGTTACTCCCGTTGGTCCTGTTACTCCCGTTGCTCCCGTTGCTCCTGTTGCTCCTGTTGCTCCTGTTGCTCCTGTTGCTCCTGTTGCTCCTGTTGCTCCTGTTGCTCCCGTTGCTCCTGTTGCTCCTGTTGCTCCCGTTGTTCCTGTTGCTCCTGTTGCTCCTGTTGCTCCCGTTGCTCCTGTTGCTCCCGTTGCTCCCGTTACACCCGTTGCTCCTGTTGTTCCTGTTGGAATATATATTGGTGGAAGAGCTGAAAATGTAGGTCCAATATTCTCAGGTTCTATCTTACCTTTATTTATTGATAATTTATCATTCCGCTTCAATTTAATTCCTCATTCCACATATTTTTAATTAACTTACATAAGTATGAGTCTATTATTAAGAAATGCTTTCATAACTATTCTTTTTTCTTTCCAAATGATTCATACAGTTATTAAACATTTTACCGTTGCTATAACTCCTATTAATATAATAAAATGATAGTTCCATTCCAAAAACACGAAACTTATTGCATTCTAATTTAAAAATGAGGTAATTTATACTCAAGATAAAAATGAAAAAAGAATAGAAAAACTAGTATCAACGACTCTTGAAATTATTCTTCCATACAGACTTACTGAACCTACCAGAAATACTGGGTCAATAGTTACAACAAACTCTATGTTCGCTAATAATACATTAGGTGATCCCATCACTGTGATATTAGGCGGAACTAATATTCCTCTTTCTAATAACCAAAGCCTCGGTAATTTTACAGTTAACGCCTCAAACGATATATTTACAATTCCTGTAACCAGAAGATATCATTTAACCTATCAAGTTAATACGACAACTGCTCTACTCGCTGGAACAAAACTACTATTAAACGCTTCTACTCCACTTCCTGGTTCTATTTTTTCTCCCGCTATATCAACTTCAAATTATAACAATAATTTAATTGCCGATACTACAATTTCACTTCAATTATTCGGCGTATTATACATCGTTAATTTGGTTGGAGGTGGTTCAACCGGTGCCTCTCTAACAATTATACGAATCGATTTAAAAATGATTCATTCTTTTTCTAATAAACATTATTAAATACTAAGTCTGTCATGATAAGAACCTCCCAATTATTTCATAAAAGTGGTGGCGCATTAAAGAACAAATTGCACTATATTCATAGTAGAAACTATCTATACTAAATTTTCCGTATATATATTATCAATTTACACTGACTTCCACCGATGTTACATTAAATATGAAGACAGTTTCTTTTTTACGAACCATCTCAATACGTATTTGAGAAACGTACTCCAATCCTATACGCGAGAGCAATACTATGTTGACACTCAGATGAGTGTCTTTTTTTGTGAGTAATAAAAAATAAAAACCATCTCTTAAAGATGGTTTTATCTTTTGTTACTATAAATGTAAACTTATGCAGTTGGATAATAAATTGTCATGCTTAATCGAGTCAAAGATTCCCCTAAATTATAATAAGAGTGTGATCTATCGGCCTTAAAACGAATTGAATCTCCACTATTTAATGTATATTGACAGTTATTCACTTCTACTGTCAATTCACCTTCAAATACCGTAATAAATTCTTCTGCGCCTTCTTTATGCCCTTCTGAACTTAATTTCCCTTCTGTTTCTATTTCTACTGTATACATTTCAAAATGTCTATCATCGTGAAAAGGAAAAGAAGGATACACTTTATATTTTCCATTGTCTTCAGACAATGCTTGAATATCTTTTCTTAAGATCACTTTCGTATCAGGCTGAGGATTGTTGATTAAAGAGGTAAAAGAAACTTTCAAGCCATTTGCAATTTTCCATATTGTTGTTAGTGTCGGGCTTGATTCTCCTCTTTCAATTTGTCCAATCATCGTTTTACTCACACCTGTTAATTGGGAAACTTTTTCCAAACTTAATTTTTCTTTTTCTCTTATAGTTTTTAAATTTTTCGCTAGTATAAGTTGAATTTCTTCCATAAAAAACACTCCCACACTATATACAATATAACGACCGTTATGTATAATAAAAAGCACACGTTATATTGTTTTTTTCGGTCATTATAACATACATAAATGATTAGGGGGTTTTCAAATGCCTATATTTTCTTTTTTATTATTTGTTTTTATAAGTAGCTTCACACCCGGCCCTAACAATTTTTTAGCGATGACATACGCAAATCAATACGGATTAAAAAGGAGCATGAAGTTTTGCTTCGGAGTAGCTTTTGGTTTTTTCATCCTTACTTCTTTATGTAGTTTCTTTAATGTTGTACTACTTAATATCTTACCCATAATCGAATTCCCTTTAAAAATTTTAGGTGTAGCGTATATGTTATATTTAGCTATTAAAATACTTACTAGTAAAAGCAGTACGAATCCCGTTGAAAAAGATAATAAAAACTTATTCACTGTGGGGATTTCTCTTCAATTCGTTAATCCTAAAGGGATATTATTCGGACTGACTGTAGTATCGACTTTCATACTCCCCTACTACAATTCATATTCAAGTTTTCTGCTTTTCTCATTATTTCTAGGTTTAGTCGGTTTACTAAGTACATTTAGTTGGAGTTTATTTGGTTCAATATTCCAAAAAATATTAGTAAAACATAACCAATTATTCAACATCATTATGGCTGTTTTATTAGTTTTCAGTGCCGTTTCAATCGTTATACACTAATTCGATGCTCATTTTAGATTTTGTACTTTTTAATACCACTCTTTATCAATCAGACTACTTTATATACTAATCCATCCACATACCCTATGTGGTTTAAAACTTTTAAGAGGAAACCTTCTAACAATAGGTTTCCTTCCATATCATATTAAATAAGAAGCAGGTTAAATACGGAGGTGATTTTGATTAAGACTACTTTAATTTCTCATTTTTACAATGAAGAATATTTACTTCCATGGTGGTTAATGCACCATACAAAGCTATTTGATCATGGCATTCTTATTAATCGTGGATCCACTGATCGTTCAGTTGAAATCTGTAAAACATTCGCTCCTAATTGGGAAATACGAAACTCAAAATCACTCGAATTTGATGCTTATTTAGTTGATCAAGAAGTTATGGAAATTGAAAGAGAAATTACAGGATGGAAAATGGTATTGAATACGACAGAATTCCTGTGCTGTTATAATAAAGAACAATTTTTCAAATTACTTAGCACTATGGGTGGCAATATGTTTTCAATAAGAATGATTATGATGATTGACGAACCGACTCATGGCTACACTAATCCAAGATATAGCTCTCCGCTTGTTAAACAACGTTATCACGGCATAATAATTCAACCTAATCCAAACCAACTATATCTTAACGGTAGATTAATTCACAATAATTCGCACGGGAACTATAGAGTCGGGAGACATGGTTCGCATTATCCTTATAGCATTTACATGGAACCTGCTTTTATTTTTAAATTTTTTTATAGTCCATGGAACGATGCAATGAAAAAACGAAAATTACAAATTGGGCCGACTCTTTCTCAACATAGTGTACAGCGTGGACTAGGTTCTCATCACTTAACAACAATTGAAAAATTAGAAACAAAATACAAATTCTATGCAACTTTAACTACGGACCTCCGGTTATTCCCAGAATACCAAATTATATTTCCTGACCTTTATCCTTAATGTCATGAATATTTAGTTTCCACATCCATCCGTTTTTTATTAACATATCAACTCCAACTAAATATTTTTCTCTAGTAGAAATCTGAGCTAGGACTCTTGCTGCGCGCAGATTCCTCTTATTTAATGTCGTATCACCAGCCTATAATCTTTCATACCATTTCATTGAGTACCTGATGTTGGATTAGAAATAAAAAATGGCAATTCATTTGGAAAATTTTCAATTTCAGATTATATACCTTCTAAAACAAAGTATTCAAACAATAGAACCTAAACTAATGTCTTAAGTTATGGCTTTATTTTTTTCTTATTATTCACTTTAAAATCTTTTTATAATAATATTGAAAAATACAGTATAATATAAATTACTGTTCTTTGGGAGGGTTATAATGTCTGATAAGTATAAAATTTTCATTCTTATTGTTACCGCATCTTTTTCTTTCTTTTCCTTAATAAAAGATTTCCGCAACACTTCAAAAAGTTTCTTTTGGGGTAGTTTTGTAATTCTTACAAGCTTCATAATACTTTTAACACTCGCTTTAGATTTAACTCAAATACTCCTATATTCAGCGCAAATTGCGCTTGAAATTATTACAATACCACATAAACTCTTTCTACCATCTGTCACTGAAGCCGCTATTATTTGCTAACAAAGTATTTTAATTTTCTTATGCATGCCAAAATATATTTTGGTAAATTTGACACACATTTATATCAAAAAAGCATATTTTATTGTATGGTGACTATCTAATAATACAAATTTTAAATTTTTATAAGATCCTTTTATTTTTAATTAAAAATTTACAACATTCTAAAACAGTATGCACATAATATCCTCAATTCCCTTTTTCAACATGAAACTTGTCTCAGAGCGCCTTTAAAAGCGCTCTTTATCTTTATAAAGGTTTTATTAAAATTTAGGTTAAAAATTAATACCCTATAGTCATGATAGCTATTTACTGTTTCCAAAATAAGTTGCATTAATAATATAGAAATGAAATACCTATAAAAATTATTACTTTACTATTTCTTTAAACATGCTAGTGAGGTGATTTCGATAGATTATCAAAACAAAGATATGTTCATTAACTTTTCACTTTTAGATATTAACCGTATTATTCTCCCACATTCTCCTACTGGGGCTACTGGCTCTACCGGGGCTACCGGGGCTACCGGGGCTACCGGGGCTACCGGTTCCACTGGACTTACTGGCTCTACTGGGGCTACTGGAGCTACCGGTTCCACTGGACCTACTGGACCTACTGGAGCTACCGGTTCCACCGGACCTACTGGCTCTACTGGTTCCACTGGGACTACCGGGGCTACCGGAGCTACCGGGGCTACCGGTTCCACTGGACCTACTGGGACTACCGGTTCCACTGGACCTACTGGAGCTACCGGTTCCACCGGACCTACTGGCTCTACTGGAGCTACCGGACCTACTGGTTCCACTGGGACTACTGGGACTACTGGGGCTACTGGAGCTACCGGGACTACCGGTTCCACTGGACCTACTGGGACTACCGGGGCTACCGGGGCTACCGGTTCCACTGGACTTACTGGCTCTACTGGCTCTACTGGGGCTACTGGCTCTACTGGTTCCACTGGACTTACTGGCTCTACTGGGGCTACTGGAGCTACCGGACCTACTGGAGCTACCGGGGCTACCGGGGCTACCGGTTCCACTGGACTTACTGGCTCCACTGGGACTACCGGGGCTACTGGAGCTACCGGGGCTACTGGAGCTACCGGGGCTACTGGAGCTACCGGGGCTACTGGAGCTACTGGTTCCACTGGGACTACCGGAACTACTGGGACTACCGGGGCTACCGGAACTACTGGAGCTACTGGTTCCACTGGAGCTACCGGGGCTACCGGGGCTACCGGGGCTACCGGTTCCACTGGACCTACTGGTTCCACTGGGACTACTGGAGCTACCGGGGCTACCGGAGCTACTGGAGCTACCGGTTCCACTGGACCTACTGGTTCTACTGGCTCCACTGGGCCTACCGGGGCGGCTAGTGTAGGATTAACAAACTATCTATATGTTTTTGATACTACTAACCAATCAATTGCAGTAGGAAGTAGTGTTACTTTTAACACAAATGGACCTATAACAGGAACTGCCCTTAGCCACATCACAGGTACTGGAAATATTATAATTAATACACTAGGAACATATGTAGCAGAGTTTCAATTACAAGCTTCTCGCGAAAACCAATTCTCCCTCCAACTAAATGGTACACCAATTTCAGGTGGACGTTTTGGTACGGGGTCACCACATACAATAAATCAAGGTACTGCTGCTTTTACCGTAACAGTTGTTCCTTCAACATTGACTTTAATAAATAACACCTCTTCAGCAGGTACTATCACTCTCTCAAATAGTGATGGTGGCTCTTTAACAAATGTATCTGCAAGTATAAGTATTTTTCAGGTCGGATAATTAATTTGGTTAGAAAAGTAATTCATAAAGTTTACAAATAAAAAAATGAGGCTTCTCTTTTCTAGAGAAACCTCATTTTTTTTATTAAATTTTAAACTGACTCGTATACAGATCAAAATAAAACCCTCTATCTTCCATAAGAGACTCATGATTCCCTCTTTCTAAAATTCTTCCATCCTTTATAACAAGGATTTGATCTGCTTTTTCAATTGTTTTAAGTCGGTGAGCGATCACAAAACTTGTGCGACCTCTCATTAAATTATTTAGCCCTGCTTGTATTTGTAATTCTGTTCTTGTGTCAATATTAGATGTCGCTTCATCGAGAATTAATATATCTGCATCTGCTAAAATTGCTCGTGCAATCGCAAGAAGTTGTTTTTGTCCTTGACTTAAATTCGATCCTTCTGAAGCAATTTCTGTTTCATATTGATTTGGCAAATGCTTAATAAAAGAATGTGCAGATGCTGCCTTAGCTGCAGTGATAACTTCTTCATCAGTAGCATCTAAGCGTCCATAACGGATATTATCCATAATCGAACCAGCGAATAAATACGTATCCTGTAAAACTACTCCTATTTTACTTCGTAAAGAATTAATATCATAATCTTTTATATCTTTTCCATCAATATGAATTTGTCCTTGCTGTATATCGTAAAAGCGAGTTAACAAATTAATGATTGTTGTTTTCCCTGATCCAGTCGGGCCAACTAAAGCAATTGTCTCTCCTGGCTGCGCTTTAAGACTCACTTCTTTTAAAATCGTTTTATTCTCTGCATAGCCAAATGAAACATTCTCAAGTGCAACATGCCCTTGTAAATTTTGTACAACAAATGCGTCTTTTTTATTTTGAATTTCTGGTACCTCATCCATAATCTCAAAAACACGTTCTCCACCAGCAACTGCCGCTTGAATTGTATTCATTAAAGTCGCAAATTGACTTAACGGTCTTGAGAATTGACGAGAATAATTAATAAAAGCCGCAATAACACCTACTGTTGTCATTCCGTTTAAGACCATAACTGATCCAGTCCCAATGACAAGCCCCATACCTAAGTTATTAATAAAGTTCATACTTGGAAAAATAAAAGCTGAAAATGTATCAGCCTTCGTAGCTGAAACTCTTAGCTGTTCATTAATTTTATTGAAATTTTGTACAGTTTCTTTTTCTTTTCCATACAACGTCGTAACATCCGCACCTGTAATTGCTTCCTCAATAAATCCATTTAATTCACCTAAATCTTTTTGACGCTTCGCAAAGTTTTTACCACTATATGCAACTAGTTTTTTTGTAACGTAAAACATAATAGGTACTGTAATTAAAGTTACAATTGCTAAAATCCAATTTAAGGCGAACATCGCAATCGTTACACCTATAAAAGTTAGCGCTGATGAAATAATTTGTACAACACTTTGTGTCAAAGCTTGGTTCAAATTATCTATATCATTTGTCACACGGCTCATTAAATCACCTTGAGAACGCACATCAAAGAACCGTAAAGAAAGCGTTTGGATTTTCTCAAAAATATCTTGTCGTATTTTTTGAATTGTTTTTAATGCAACGTTAATCATGACAAATGTTTGTAACCATGTTAAAAGTACAGTTACACCGTAAATCGCGATAAGTAACATACACATTCTTGCTGTACCACTTAAATCTTTCGGTACAATATATTGATCTATAATGACTCCCATAAAATAGGGACCTAATAATCCAAGTAAAGTAGTAACAACGACTAGAAATATAACAAACATTAGAGCAGCTTTTTGATAGCCCATATAGTTCCATATCCGCATTACAGTTCCTGGGGCATTTTTAGCTTTTCCCATCTTCGGTGTGTTTCGTCCACCTTTATTAGCAAATTGCCCTTGAAAATTACGCATGTTCTTCCCCACCTTCTTTATGCAAATTACCACCTTGGGAAAGATAAATTTCCTGATAAACCTCACTTCGTTCTAACAATTGTTCATGTGTACCATTGCCAACTAATTCACCATTATCTAATACAAGTATTTTATCCGCATCCATTATGGAAGAAATTTTGGACGCGATTAATAATGTCGTTGTGCCTTTATATTTTGTTTTTAAAGCTGTTTGAATAGTAGCCTCTGATTTTGCATCAACTGCTGATGTAGAATCATCTAATATGAGAATCGGTGGTTTTCTCACAAGTGCCCTTGCAATTGATACACGTTGTTTTTGTCCACCTGATAGATTTGTCGCACCTTGTGTTAAATTATATCGATAAGATTCTTCCAGCTTATTGATAAACTCAGTCGCACAAGCTGATGCAGCTGCTACTTCCAGCTCATCATGTGTTGCATTTTCTTTACCATAACGTAAATTCTCTTCTATACTACCTGAGAACAACAAAGCCTTCTGAGGTACAAACCCTATTGAAGCACGGAGTTTTTGCAAATCATATGTTTTAACATCTATTCCATCTATACATATTTCACCTTGATCCACATCATATAGACGTGGTAACAGTTTCGCTAAGGTAGATTTACCACTTCCAGTTGATCCAATAATCCCTACTTTTTCACCTTTTTGTATGCTAAACGAAATATCCTTTAAAATGTATTCATTATTTTTCGTATAGCTATAACTAACATTTTTAAATTCGATATTCCCCTCGATTTTCTCAGGTTCGATTGCATTAGCTGCGCTTATAATATCAACCTCGGTATTTAACACTTGCTGTACACGATCCGCAGATGGAAAAGCTCGCGCAATTTGAATAAATACCATGCTAATCGACATAAGTGACATTAAAATGATATTCAAGTAATTAATAAATGCCAAAATCGCTCCTACTTGAAGCGTTCCATTGAATACTTTTTCTCCACCAATCCATAATGTTGCGACAATCCCGCCACTTACAACTAGCATAATGATTGGCATCATTAAAGAAATAAGTTGCACAGCTCGAATATTTATCTTCGTTAAATTTGTATTTACATTTCCAAATTGGGCGATTTCGTATTTTTGTCTTACATACGCTTTTATAACACGTACACCAGATAAATTTTCTTGTAACTTTGTATTCACTTTGTCCAATGCCTCTTGCACCTTTTTAAATGTACCACTTGCTTTACTTGCAATTAAAATAATCGCAAGTAATAAAATCGGAACAACTACAAGTAATATTGGAAATAACTCTCGCGCTGTTACAAAAACAATAATTATACTTCCCATAAATAACAGTGGACCACGAACGAGAACACGTAATGTCATCGTCATTGCCGATTGAATGGAAGTGATATCATTCGTCACGATCGTTAATAATTTACCTGTTCCAAATGAATCACGATTATTACTAGAAAATGTTTCTATTTTCGCAAACACATCTTTTCGCATGTCTGTAGCGAAATTAACAGCTGCTTTTGTAGAATACATCATACACCCAAGCCCTCCAACTAAACCGAGTGCTGCTGCTCCTATCATAAGAAGCCCCATTTTTATTACATAATTTAAATCCCGATTTGCAATCCCAACATCAATGATATGTTGCATAATAGTCGGTTGAATTAAGTCCATCGCAACCTCAAGTACCATAAATA
The DNA here is from genome assembly GCF_030164735.1 of Bacillus sp. RB3. NCBI lineage: Bacteria > Bacillati > Bacillota > Bacilli > Caryophanales > Bacillaceae > Bacillus > Bacillus sp. RB3. Next base: position 19,234 of record NZ_JASNGE010000026.1, on the reverse strand, counting down.
GCGGTCCAATAATAGCGAAGAACATGTATGGTTTTAAATACTGTAATAACTTACGAAATGATTTCATACATAATCTCCTTTTCCCATGAAATTACCACTGAATAATTCATATCCCTCCTTATTTAATTGATATTTTTTGTAATTTCTTCATTACTTTTATTATATTATGCAAATTAATATTTAACATTATTAAATGATAAGTATTAATGACTTTCTGGTCAATAAATGTGCTTTATATTATGTAAATACAAAAACCGCATTCTTAATGAAAAGAATACGGTTTTTTCATCTATATTTCTTCAATTGTAAAATTTAAAAACTCAGTCTCAAATCCCTTATTTTTAGAAGGACTACACGTGTAAAAACCTATTTTAATAGGCTCATTCCCTATATCCTCCATTAAATGAGCGATTCTTATTTGTTCCCATTGATGGCTCTTTTTCACATATATTGTATAATCACCGCGTTTTCGAATAATTCGAAAACGAAGTTGTTGCTTAGCTGCTTCAGTTGGATAATCTTGCGTTGACCAGTCAGAATATCCATTATTCGTTACGACAGCTCCTAAATGAGAAGGGCCATCTGGAATATACTCTAATGAAGTTTTCAACCAACACTTTTCCGAAATCATAACAAAAAGACCTGCTTGATCGTATTTTGAATTTGGATTCATACACAATTGTACTTCAGCTTGAAAGTCTGTCATCATTTCATTATAAAATACATGACCATTCATGACTTCAAAACCATAATGTGTTTTAAGCCAAAAATCTGTTTCTGCTTTCGAACGGACAATAAACGCCTGCTTGTCATTAATTTTATAATATTCAGGGACATTCATTATAGTGAGCTGCTCAACATGTTTAGGTATATATGATATATTCATAGTTCCTCCATAATAAAACCTTTATACAAATATTTAAAACTCCGCTAATACTGGGAATTTATAACCTTTAAAATCTAACTCTTTATCACTTCGAACCATTAAATACTTGCTAGACTGTAATTCTGTAAACTGTACATCCTCAACCCCTAATTGATCCGGTGAAAAATAAAATTCGATTTCCGTAAACCTTTCATTGATTTCTCCACATAATTCATCTAAAACCGGAAGTACTGGCGCAAATACTCCAAATAATTTCAACTTTTCATTGTCTACTTCATAAACGATTAAAGCATCTAGTTTCTCTGAATAATACAATTTCTCATTCCATTCCGAATCATACATATTCAAATAAAATGAAGGATGGAAGTTTAAAGTTGAAAAACTATTTGAAAGTCTTTGGCTACTATCAATCGTTTCATGTATTAACTGTCTATTCTCTATATTATAGAAATCTAACTTTTTAAGTAGTGAATGGTTATTATTAATATTTTTACCATATGGTATAGTCATCAAATATTCCTGCACAACTTTAAATCCAAATGCTGTATATAGTTCAGGTTTTTCCGTAAACAATAATGCACATTCACATTTCTTATCAATTTCTTCTATCATTTTACTCATTAATTGTGTCATTAGCCCTTGTCTACGGAAATTAGGGTGTGTCATTACTGATTGAATACCCGCCGCATTTATTTTTTCACCATTAATTAATAATGGGAGTGAAAATGCCGCAACATTTGCAATCACTTTATCTTCTTGTAAAAATGATAAAGCTTTATATGTATCATCCCAATATCCTTTATCCGAAAAATCATTCAATGTTTGAGTTGTAATTCCAAACACTTCTTCAAATAAAGGAAATAACTGCTCTCTTTTCGGTTCTTCTATTAGAAGACTTGCCAATTTTTCAACATTCCCCATGTTGTACCTCCAAATGTTAAATTCCATTAAATTAGATATACTTATATGACCTACTCTTAAAAATAGAGGTCTTACCAATCAATATACTATCATAAAACATAAAAAAAAAGTCTAATTAATTTTATGTTTCGACTATTTGAAAATAAGTCGAATAAAAAAATATTAAGATTTTCGGATATTAATTAGTTTATTTTATAAAAATAGCGCTTTCTAATTAGCTTTTACTAATAGAAATACACTATTTATAATAAAATATTTTTATTCTTTTATCCCTTCAAGTCTTTCCTTCGTATTAATTTCTTCTCCACTTATACGCTTTTCAAAAGACTTTCTCCAACTATTTGAAAGTGCATTTACTTCTAATATCCTTTTTACCCCTTCAATATTTTGTTTTTCCTTATGCATAATACGGTTAGCGAATGCTACTGAAACACCTTTTGGATCAGACTGTAGTCTTTTTAAGGTGTCGACTGATGATACCCATCCTTCTTTTAATACACGAAAATAAAATCCTGTATATCCTGTTTCTTGAAAATATAGTGGTAACTTTGGAATATTATATTTTTTTGCTAATTTAAAACAAGGTTGCCTTGGTTGTGTTACCTGTACGATTGCCTGTCCTAGCTCAAACGTATCACCAATACAAACATCCTCTTCGCTCATACCACTAACTGTTATATTTTCTCCGAAAGCCCCATATACAAGATCTTGATTCAATTTTTTTTCCCAGTATGGATAGTGATCACCAGTATAAACACAAACTGCTTTATCTACTCCTCCATGATGAATTAAGTCAGCTTGTCCATCCCCATTAAATTTTACAAAGGATAAATATACCGGTTCCTTTACTTGTTTCTTATTTATGCCTGTATGAACTACCTTTCCACCGTATGTAACCTCTTTTGGTAATCCTATATTTAAAGATAATAATTGATATTCATTAGCCATTCTATTTCCTCCTTTAAAGGTGTTACATGTATTTTCTCTCAATTAATTTTTACAACCCTCTCTGCTATATAAAGATGATTATAAAACCTTTAAAATCATTGTTCAATTCAATTATTTATATAATAATGATAGGTATAACCTATTATTATACTTGAGGTGATTCCAATCGAATTACGACAACTTGAATACTTTTTAGCTGTTTCAAAAGAATTACATTTCACAAAAGCAGCTGAGAAATTAAATATTTCACAGCCTTCTCTAAGTCAACAAATACGTGCATTAGAGCATGAAGTAGGAATGCCACTTTTCGATCGAATTGGTAAAAAAATATCTTTAACTGAAGCAGGGAAGATTTTATTATCACATAGTAAAACCATTTTTCATGAAGTCGAACAAGCTCGTTCAGCTATTCAAGACCTAAACGGATTACAGCAAGGTTCCTTAACAATAGGGGCTTTGTTAACCGTCGTAAATTATTTACTACCAACAGCTATTTTAAATTTTAATAATTTATATCCCAATATAGAGCTTTCTGTATTAGGGATTCGCACAGGAGATATTCGTGAAAAATTATTACAAAATGAACTAGATATTGGAATCACATTTCTCCCGGTGCATGATAAAGAGATTATCTCTATCCCTCTATACAAAAGCGATCTTACATTGGTCGTGCCCACTGGTCATCGATTAGCTGAACGTAATCATGTATCTATTGCTGAATTACAAAACTATCCTTTAATTCTTTTACCTAAAAATTTCTTTTTAACCGAACTAATTACATCGCATTGTCAAAAATTTAACTTTAAACCAAGACCAATTTTAGAAATTAGCACGATGGAATCTTTAATCCAAATGGTTTCCAAAGGAATGGGAATTACAGTGTTACCCAAACCATATATAGACTTTTTACAAAATAATAACATTCAAGCTATTAAAATAGAAAACCCTACTCCAACAATTGAAATAGGGTTAATTTATAGAAAAGATAAATATATGTGTGCTGCAACTCAAGAATTTATTGAACAACTAAAAAGCACAGTACGTTCTTTCCAAAACTAAAAAAAAGAGATTATCCTATGAAACCGTTTCACAACGATCTAGTAGAATAATCTCTTTTCAAAACAAAGTAAACATTATATTAAACTCTTATAGATTTTAATGTACCTTTTTAGATATTGGAATATATTTAGTAAAATATGCACCAACTAGCAATAATACAATTGAAAATAACCAAGTAAAAGCACCGCCAAAGTGAAACCAATATGCAAACATATTTAAAATTGCGAGTGAAAAGAAGCAAATAGAAGTTAACGCACTTTTCAATCCTTTTATCCCAGATTTTTTTCTCTTTTGATAAGCAATATACATCGCAATAACAAGAAAAAAGATAAGAACAAATGGTAACATAACTTTTAGCATTGGTAATCCCTCCAGTGTAAATGCACTCTCTTCATTATCATCTTATCTCATTTATCTTTTAGGCATCAATTCATTCTTATCTTCCCTCCAAAAGTCAGTATAAGTTTTATTTTTAAAGTTCACGTTCACCTCAGAAAACGGCATACTTCCTCCAACTTTCAATGAGTACCAGTCGTTTAAAAGTGGTGATCCGAAACAAATCTTCATTGTACGATCATGTAAATCGAATAATACAGAATGTAAAGTTCCAAGCCATTCTTCATAGTTATGTACAGTCAGTCCATCAGGATATTCTTCTTCTACTAACTTTTTTAAAGACTCTATGCTCACTTGTTCATATCCATTTAAATGCTCATGTAAAACATGATATCTCTTTGTAGATTGTTCTAATTTCCTATTATTTAATTTCTGAATTGATGAACTAACTGCATGGTTTGTTGATACAATAAAAGCTTGGTTGTCACCATCAATCGTTGTTGTGGATTTATGACCGTCAAATATTTCAATATGTGCTACGTTTAAAGGATCAGCTACTATTAAATTAATATTACTAGCAATTGGTATTTCTTCTATTAGTGATTTAGCTTCCTGCACATTTTTACATTTCTCCAACAACAATCGAATTACCGCAAAACACTGTAAACCATTTACCATTGGCTTTCTTAAACCTGCAATGTTTCCTACTGGTTGACCACATGCTGAAAATGTAACAGATAATCCATGTTCGTTAACCCCTTCTGTTCGACCAAAATATTGAGTAGAAAAGCCACTATGTGCATACGCACCTTCAACATGCGTCGAGCAAAAACGCATATCATCTATTACTGGTGACAAATCATAATTTCTTAATACATAAGTGTGAGTTGAATCTGTCTTTTTAGGTAATACTGCACAATGACTACAACCTGCTTTCAATAGTGTTTGATAGTAATACATCATATTTTTTGAAGGAATTTTTAACACTTCACAAAAACCTTCAATTTCTTCATTAATTCCAGAACAATATTGATTTAATATATTTCTAGATTCTGTCCAATGGTTATGCGATATTAAGTTTTCTTGCTCTATAAATTGCGGAATAAGATAAGAATGTTGTTTCACAAATTCACCTTGTTGCTTACCAATTTCATAATGACTTCCTTTGAGCGATGAAAAATACCCCTTTACTTGATACATCAAATTCCCCCTCTTATTAAACATATCCATATCGTACCAAATGAATCCCATTCATTCTTGATGTTTTTTACTACCTTACCTTAACTCCATGCCACTTTAAAACCTCCACTAATAATTATTTACTAAATAATTATTTTTTTGTTAATATTGCTATAGAAGCTTTACTTCAAAATAAAATAGTTTAATATCAAATGAGCAAAATACTATATTGAACTTACTCGTAAGCAATCATCTAATTTTTGAGATTAAGAAACTTATTTATCAAAGCAAAAGGAGAATTTATGTATGAGCAATTGCAAACCAATTGATGAATTAACTATTGAGGACCTAAAACAAAACCCCATTTGGGAATGGGCAATAGATGAAGAGGAAAACGAAGAACATGACGAAACATGGATAAAACCAGCAGCAACTACTAATTTTACAGAGGAGTTAAACGGTTCAATCGTACTAGGCGAACTATTCTTACATAATGGTGAAAAATCCCCTATGATGTGTGAAATTGACATTGAAAATAACGAGGCAGTAATTCGTTCTGTTGTTTATTATAACGAAGTAGAAAATGAGTATATTGCTATAGAAGATATTGTGAAAACGGTCGAAATGCCGTTATCGATTATTATTAACCTAACAATTCATGCAGAATCCAAAACCTTACGCTTCACTGCACATAAAGTAGATATTTATAAAAATTCAATAACGACTAATTTAAATTAAAGTTGGGCGAAATAAAGAAAATAATTATTAAATAAAGTGAAGCTTTAATCAGTGGGGGTCTTACTGCCCAGCAAATAGCGGGATAAAAACCGGAAAATCATTATCGATTCCCCGATTTTTCAAACTAGATTAAAGTATTCCCTTTTCTACTAAAGTCTCTGCGATTTGAACTGAATTCCAAGCCGCACCTTTTAATAGGTTATCAGAAACAATCCAGAGGTGGAATCCGTTTGGCATATCAGGATCTTTACGTATTCTTCCGACAAATGTATCTATTTTCCCTTCTGCATATAATGGCATTGGATACAGCTGTTTACTAGGGTTATCCTGCAAAATAACACCTGGTGCATCCATTAATACTTCCTTAATTTCCGTAACGGTTGCTTCTTTTTCCAGTTCTATATAAACTGATTCTGAATGCCCTGATACAACTGGAACACGTACACAAGTAGCTGCCATTTTCAGGTTTTCATCTTCTAATATTTTCTTCGTTTCTTGAATCATTTTTACTTCTTCAAAAGTAAAATCATTGTCTGTAAATATATCTACTTGAGGCAGTACATTAAACGCTATTGGGTAATGTTTTTTATCTTTTTTCGCCGGTAATATATTACTTTTCACTTCTTCACCAGCAAGCATAGACTTAGCCTGCTCTTGTAATTCATGAATCGCATGAATGCCAGAACCCGATACGGCTTGATATGTTGAAACGATAATTCTTTCTAAACCGAATGATTTTCGAATCGGCTGAAGTGCTGTTACCATCTGTAATGCTGAACAATTTGGAACTGCAATGATACCTTTATGCTGCTTTAAAGTATGCGCATTCACTTCCGGAACAACGAGCGGTACATCTTGCGCCATTCGGTACTCACTTGTGTTATCAATTACAATCGCACCACTAGAAACTGCATGAGTTACAAATTGTCTAGATACTTCTCCCCCAGCGCTAAAAAAGGCAATATCTACACCTTCAAAGCTAGTTGTTTTTGCCTCTTTTATAATTATCTCTCGTCCTTTGAATCTTACTTTCCTACCGGCGGATCGTTTTGACGAAAGCAATGTAACTTCAACTATATTAAACTTCATTTCATTCTCTAACAGTTCAATAATTTTTTGTCCTACCGCACCTGTAGCCCCAACAACAGCTACATGATAGCCCTTTTTGATCATCTTTTCTCCTCCAATATTACCTGAATGAATATTTCTACAATTTCATTTTATACAGAATTTAATCATTTGAAAAATTAAAATACATGATATAATCATTCACAAATCATGATAATAAAAGAGGGATCGCTTATGGAAATGAGACATGTTAAAACATTTTGCGCCATTGTGAAGTATGGTAATTTTTCTAAGGCTGCGCATGCGCTAGGTTATGCGCAATCTACTGTTACAACACATATGAAAGCTTTAGAGAACGATTTACATATTCCTCTTTTCGATCGGTTAGGGAAAAAAGTGCTACTTACAAAAGCAGGTCATCAATTTCATCCTTATGCATTAGAATTACTTTCAATATATGAAAAAGCGCAAGAAATCCCCCAAAATACAGATTATTTAGAAGGTACATTAAGTATTACATCTAATGAATCATTAGCGGTATACCGATTACCACAATTATTACGTACTTACAAACAGAAAAATCCAAAAGTAAATATCGTACTTGAAACAAACACAAATGAACAAGCATTACAAAAATTACGTGAAGGAGAAACAGACGTTGTCTTCATAATTGGAGAAAGTATAGAACATAATGATTTTATTACGCGTACTTTTAGTAATGAAACATTTGGATGGATTTTACCAGCTTATTCCTCTGCACATATAAATCCATTCCAGTTATTACAACAGGACACCCAGTTCATTTTTACAGAACAAAGCTGCGGCTATAGGCCAATGGTAGATCGTTTTTTACGTCAAAGTGGAAATATTCCAGCTAAAACATTTGAAACTTCCAATGTTGAAGTTATTAAACAATCCGTTATGTGTGAGTTAGGCATTTCAATTCTTCCTTATATCGTTGTACAAGAAAGTTGCCAAAAAGGACAACTATGTTTTCACCCTATCGAAACTCCAACAGTTATTCAAAGTTATGTAATCTATCATAAATCTAGATGGATTTCCCCGGTATTACAATCGTTCCTTTCCTTACTTGAACGAGACTAAAATATTAAGACGTACATAGAAAAAGAGTAATTGCCTAATAAGCAATTACTCTCTTTCATTAATTAGTATACTATTTATTAGTCTGTCCCCCACCTGCAATTAATTTACTACCTGAATATGTACCTTTGTTCATAAACACTTGATTAATTAATTCTTTTTGCTCAGCTTCCGACATTACTCCTTTTCCTTCTCCTAAATTCCCACTTTGTAATTTCCAAATCTTATTGTGATCCCCATCAACCTTTTCATATTTTCCTTGTTTCCATCGTTCTAAAATTTCTACATATGTACTTCCCTGTACAAGATCATTACTCTTTACAATATCAATTAAGCTTTCAATCCGCTCTTGTGTAATAAAAATATAGCCCCACTTTTGATCAGCTTTCGCTTTTTGATGTGCCATTTCATGTAATGCTGTCTGTATGTTCTCATCTGTCCATTTAAAATTTTTATTAAAACCACTATTCGGCAATGAATAATTTCCATTTTCTAAAAGCTTTGCATCTTCTGCTTTTACGTTACTATCAGCTAATACTTCTACTGCTGGAGCAGCTGGTGATGCCTTTTTCGCAGCTGGTTTACTATTATTTAAATAATGCAGCATACCATATGTTAAACCTACTCCAATTACCGCCATACCAGCTATAACACCTATTATTTTCAAAAATGTTTTCATCTCGCTTGTTTCCTCCCAAATATCTCCGTTCTGACTACCTAATTATTTCTTATATAAAAACTGTTACTTCATTCAAAATATCGCATCCCATCCCCTATCATATTATTTATATATACTTCCTCATATTGTATTTCTTTTTCTTTAAAATTGAAAGATTATTCTGTTAAATAATGAAAATATTCTACAAATTTTTCCTTTATATTTATAAAGAAACAAAAAACAACGAGCGCGTTCTACAACACTCGTTGTTTTTACTTTATGCACGATTTTCTTTTAACCACTTCGTAATAGCATCTAACTTCGAAACATCAAAACGTCTTTCTTCACACACGTTCAAATTTTGTGAGTTTCTCACTATTTCTAATTCATTATTTCTTACACTTTTTGCCTCAATTAATTTACAATACCCATCTGTAACAGTATTTAAATTTTCATAATAACGCTGAAACGATTTTGATATATGTAAATGTTTTTCAAAGTTTCTTCTTCTTTTCGTCTCATCAGATACTTTCCGCTTTCTAAGTTCTTCATCGTTCGTATATAAATAAAAATATTGATCCGGAAAGCCAATTTCCCTATTTATCATCTTTTCTTTATAAAAATTTTCTATTAAAGATAATGGCTGATTAAATATATCAAAATGAAAACACCAATTATAACTAAGTGGCTGATAAATATCGCCATCGAGTATTACTAATTCATATTGCTTTGACTTCTGAACAGCTATATTCCAGCGCTCAACTTGTTTTTCAAAATACCATGTTCTATGTTCATTTTTTGGCCTTTCAAATAAAGAATTCACTTCAGGTATTATATAAGCACCATAATTCTTTTCTAATTCACGGCACGTGGTACTTTTACCAACAGCGCTTGCTCCCTCAAATGCTATTATCCCCATAGTTTCTCCCTCTTTCATTAACTAAAATTTCGTTGTTTCGCTTTTCTTCCCCATAACTTTCTCCATAAAACAATTGAAGCGACAGTGAGCATGATTGTTGTAATGATACTACCTTCAATTCCGAACGTGCCTCCATGCAATGTTTCTGGTCCATTTGTTATAGACTTAAAAATTGGAGTAGAATATACAGTTGTGCCACTAACTGCAAAACCATATACATTATATTGAGCCCAGTTCCAAATTGAGTGCCATGCACATATTCCCCACAGACCGTCTTCTTTCAATACATATAAAGCTGCGAAAACACCCACTAATATTATATTCGATATAGATAATATTGTAATTCCTGGATTAAGTAGATGAAGAAATCCAAATAAAAATGAAGTTACAATTATTCCAACCCATATACGACTTCTAACAGAAAGAACCGGGAATAACCAACCTCGTACAATAATTTCTTCCGTTGCCCCTTGTATTAAAAATGCAACTAAAGATCCTACTATTCCTACTATCACTGTTGAGGTAATATGTTGTACTTGCAATTTCACACTCCCCATTAATAATAGTAGAATAACTGGCGTTGAAATAAATAAAAACCCTATTAACGCACCTTTTAAATACTTTCTCATCCATTTCTCTTTCCAAAAGCCAATGGATGAAAAAGGTCTTTTTTCTACAAAACGAACCCATATAAATAAAATAAATATAGCTCCGCCAAACGTTAACACCATTCTAACATTGTCATAAATACCTTTCATGAATATCGTTTCAGCTTTCGGTAAAAATAACATAAATAACATAAAAAGTTCGCCTAAAGTCAAAAATATAATGGCTAATATTACAGCAAAGACTGGATGGACCTTTTTTCTCCCTGCTTTTGCTGCTTCAATTATTATAAATGAATTATTTTTCACTTTCTTTTCTCCTTTTATAATATTTAACTACCAACAGTAACCAACCATATTTTACCACGAAAAATATATTATTAATATTTACTCTAAGTTTTTCTTACATGATTTTGCATAAATCCCAATTAGGAATAATATATAAATAAAAGAGGTGCCTTTGTGCCTTTACTATTATCACCCAGATTACTCAGTGGTATTACCAGCACTTGCTATTTCCCACCATTTGTTGTAAGATAGTAATTAAGGTCAATTTAACACTATATTTTCTTTGCATATTATCAAGTATCAATCAGGGACATTTTGTACTCCTTATGGGTTTTTGATAATATGTGAAATTTTATTTTCATTCAAATAAGGCCGATCATATTGTAATTTTTCTACTTTTAGGAGGCATTACCATGACATTAACAGGTAAAGTAAAATGGTTTAACAGCGAAAAAGGTTTCGGTTTCATCGAAGTTGCAGACGGTAACGATGTATTCGTTCACTTCTCAGCTATCACTGGCGACGGCTTCAAGTCTCTTGACGAAGGTCAAGAAGTTAGCTTTGAAGTTGAAGAAGGTAACCGCGGACCTCAAGCTAAAAACGTTGTAAAGCTATAATTCAAACAATAAAAAGGTTGTTACCAGCAAGGTTAACAACCTTTTTAATATATAACTAAAATTTTTTACATAAAAGGAGTGGTTACATGTATCGCAATCGAAAGAACGATGTAGCAGAAGTACCACCAGAACAAACCCCTGTTTGGGAATGTGAATCAGAGGATTGTTTAGGATGGATGAGAAAGAACTTTTCATTTGAAGAAGAGCCTAAATGCCCTTTATGTAAAAGTAGCATGAAAAGCGGAGAACGTTTATTACCTAAATTAGGTTAATTTATAATAAAAAAAACCTCTTTTAATTAAGAGGTTTTTTTTATTATAAATTTATGTCCTCAACATCAGTTCGCACTATAGAATACAATAATGCATCGTGTTGCTTATTTCCTTGATGAATATATCCGCGCAATAGCCCTTCCTTTTGGAAGCCAATTTTAGATAACATTCTACAAGAAGTAACATTTTCAGGATATGTAATAGCTCCAATTCTAAACAAACCTAAATCTTTAAATCCATAATTAATAATTTCTCCAGCTGCTTCTGAAGCATAACCATTTCCCCAATAGCGAGGATGCAGATCATATCCAATCTCAGATCGTTTACTCCATAATTGTAAATTGTTTAGTCCAATTGTTCCTATTAAAACGTTCGTTTCTTTTAACACAATTCCCCATCGTATTGCCTTTTTCTCAAAGTAATTTTTTGAAAAAGATTCGATCATACGTGAAGCTTGTCCAAACTCCGTAAAAGAATTCATACCGTAGTAACACGTCACTTCATCCAATGAAAAGATTTCATATATTTTTTGACAATAAGATTGTTCTATTTCAACTAAACGTAAGCGTTCTGTTTCTAGTATAGGAAATGCCATAGGATCACTCCTTTCTCTCTACTCATTCATTATATCAGAAAAAATATGTATAATTAGTAAAGTCCTTATTGTTCCATAAATCAAACATTTCTAATGGCACATTCTCTCTTAATTCTATATACACGAATTAGATACCTTCTGATTGCACCTCAAACATGACGCTATAATTTCCATAAATCGAATTTTAAATTATCAAGAACTGTAAAGAAATTGTTTCTTCATTTTCTCCTTCTAAACAACCAACCTACCCCATACATTTATGGTAAAATATAGTTAATGTATTATTTTATTGTGGAGGTGAAGATTTCCTATGTATATATTCATCGGCTTATCCCTCTTACTCATATTACTTATTTTTTTATTCGCAAAAAAATTCACACCAAACTCATTCATGATGACTAGCTTTAAAGCTAATAGCTTTAGGACATTTTCAATCGGTATTTTAATCGCTGCCATACTCTCACTTTCATATGGAACTTATCATGCGGTAACATATCAACCTAGTTATTTAGATATTAAATTAAAAAATCAAAACTATACTGTTTTCGGTAATGTAGGCGAATTCGGTTATTTCTCCGAAGAATTATTAAAAAAAGATACAGAAGTACAACTATATTTCGTCTCTTGGAAAACAATACAGTTAAAAAATCCGGTAATACTTATAGAATATCCTTCAGGAAAACAAGAAACATGGAAGCCAAATATCGTATCAATACCGGTAAATAAATTACAAGAAAAACATGATATAAAAGATATTTATCAACTATCACCGTATTCATTTAAAGAGTCTGGAGAAATAACATTAACAATAAAAGAAAACAATGTAAAAAACAATACAATTTTCATTCAAATAAAATAAATAAAAACTGTTCCTCCATTTTGCTGAAGGAACAGTTTTTATTTATTCTACAGTATTATTTATTTAATGTAGCCATTATTTCATTGGCTATATTCTTTCCATTTCCAATACACGCACCAATTCCGACACCATAATATGAGGCACCAGCTAAATATACATTTGGATAAAGATTCGTCATTTTTTCTTGCAATGCTTGAACCGCTTGATTATGTTCTAAATGATATTTCGGCATTAAATCTTTCCAATTTGTAACTTCGACTACTTCTGGTTTACCTTTAATTCCGAGACTCTTTTCAATATCATATAAAGCTACTCGTACTAATTCTTCTTCACTATAATTTTTGATTGTTTCATATACCGGATTGGTGCTCTTATAAAACATTCTTACTAATAATTTTTGTTTACCCGATGTATGTTTCCACTTTCGACTTGTCCATGTACAAGCATCACAATGTAAATCACTGTTTTCCGTTACAATAAACCCTGTGCCGTCAGCTGGTAGTTGTTCATCTAGTATGTCAAATCCTAAGTAAATACTTATAAGAGATGAGTTTTTAAATGTATTAAACTGCTCATTTAACTCATTAGACTGTAATAAAGTTTGTGCTATATCATGCGGAGCTGCTAAAACAACATAATCAGCTTGTATTGTTTCATGATTTACAAAAGAAATCTCATATCGATCTTCTTGTTTACTTACAGCCGTCGTTATAGCACCTTTTTTTACGACAGTTTCAGTGAGCACTTCTTCTAAGCGATTAATTATCGTAGATAGTCCACCTTTAAATGATACGAATTTTTTATTTCCTGCTGATTGAAATTGTTTTTTATTCTCTTCAAAACCTTTAATAATACTTCCATACTTATTTTTATAATCCAGTAAATACGGTAATGTAGATGCCATTGTAAGCTCATTCAATTTACCAGAATATACGCCTGAAAGTACAGGAGCAATTTGTCTTTCCACTAACTCTTTCCCTAAGAAACTTTCTAAAAATAGAGCAAGTGATGTATCTTTCGTAAACTCTTTATTTTTCGTTATGAAATCTTTTAAAGCTACGATTTTCCCTTTCGTTGAGACTAGCGTACTGCTAAACAAAGACTGGGCGCTCATCGGTATCCCAAATATAGTATCAGAAGGAATCGGATGTAACATGTTTTCAGAATATATGTAAGAAATACCCGTTTCATTATATACCATTTCATCTTCTAAATTTAAATCTTTTACAAGTGGCATAACATATTCATTACGAGCAACGATTGAATCCGCTCCTGACTCCATAATGAAATCCTTTTCTTCCACACTATGGATTTTACCACCTAAATACTCTTCTTTCTCAATAAGAATTAAATTTAAATCGATATTATAATCCTTTTTTAATTTTTCTAAATAAAACATAGTAGAAAGTCCCGTTATACCTCCACCGATAACAACAACTGTTTTCATATGTGCTGCGCTCCTAACCGATACAATTAATAATTCCTTTTTATTATAACCAAAAGTCCTTATATTCGACTAGCAAGTTGCGCATTCTGTAAGAAATTAGACAATATATTTGAATATATTTTCAAATTACCTAATAAAAAAGAACTATAACATATACAAACCACGTCATAGTTCTCTTTATTTTAAAAACATAAAGTAATTGATTAATTTGTCTAGTTCTTGACTCAATGCCAATACTTTTTCATGTTGAATTCCATAATCCGATACTAAGTATAAAAGTTCTTCTTTTTTTATTTCAATTACTTTTTCCAATTTCGCTAGTTCCATGTCGTTTTACATCTCTCCAAAAATAAAATGTATGTATTTCAGTATAGCCTACTTACATAATTAGTAAAAGTAAAATACGCATGTAAAATCTTACATATTTGAAAAAATAATATACTACTAACAAAAAAAGAAACTAGATTAAGCTTCCTTTTACAGATTATTGACGTTCATTAAGAATGAATAACATACCGGAATTTTTCTAATGTTATATCTTTATAATTTGGAGCTCTCTTTATATGATTAAAATAACTAGCAATTGCAGCTGCTCCAAAATGCGCATGCCAAATATCATTTGTTTCTTTTTTACATTGAGAAATAATTGAAAGGCCGCCTTTTAAAATACTTTTGTTTTCCATTTTCTTTCTCCTCTAGTTAAAATCACTATATTTTCATCCTAAAGATGGTGTCAGTACAAATAAAATGTGATTCGATTCATCACTTTTATTCAAAAATCGATGCTTCACATTTGGTGGAATACGTACAACATCGCCTTCTTCTAAAAAATATTCTTTTCCCTCCAATTCTACGTACACTTCCCCTTTCATAATAACAGCAATCTCTTCCTTATCTTCATGGGAATAATGACTTTCTGTTGTGTTTGCTTGTTTATTTAAATCCATCATTAACATTTCAATACGTGCTTTCATAAAATCAGGTGTTAATACATCATATACAATGTGATCATTGTTTTCCCGATATACTTTTTTTCGATCTTTTTTCTTAGAAATGAGCGAATCTGTATCGATATCATTAATAAAAAGTGTAAACAGCGGTACATTTAATGCTTTTGCAATTAACTCCAAAACATTTAAAGAAGGATTAGCATGTCCTCTTTCAATTTGGCTAATTAGTGATGTACTAATCCCTGTATAATCAGCGAATTCACGAATTGTCATATTATTTTTCTTACGATAACTTAATACTGTTTGTCCAAGCCTATCATGTATCATAGTAAAACTTCCTTTCGTCCATCATAATGCATATTTCATTGTCTTTGTGCTGACATACTAAACAAAGGCAAATAATCCTTTCCTATTATCTCCGGGACTTATATACTTACTTTTGTACATTATATCGCATTAAGTTTATTATAATAAACATTCTATCGGAGGGACAAACTTTGAAATCACCTATTCTTTCATATTTCATCTTATTTTTTGGTGTATTCGCCTTATCAACTTCAGCAATTTTTGTAAAATTGGCAGATGCTCCTGCGACAATCATTGCTTTTTACCGATTATTCTTTGCCACACTGATCCTGTTACCGTTATTACTATTTAATAAAAATAGTCGAAATGAGCTAAAAACTTTAACGAAAAAACAATGGACATTCGGATTCACATCTGGGCTATTTTTAGCTGCACATTATGTACTATGGTTTGAATCATTACAATATACTTCTGTAGCAAGCTCTACAGTTATCGTAACGTTACAACCTTTGTTCTCAATGATTGGTGGTTATTTTTTATTTAAGGAGAGATTTACGAAAGGAGCGGTTATTGGTTGCCTCATCGCTATTTCAGGTAGTATCATCATTGGCTGGCAAGATTTCAAAATTAGTGGAGAAGCTTTATATGGAGATATTTTAGCATTTATCGCTGCCGGTATCATTACTGCTTATTTTTTCATTAGCCAACACGTTCGTAAAGATTTGTCACTTATACCATATTCGGTAATTAGTTATGGAAGTAGTGCTGGCTTTCTTGGCATATTTGCTTTCATGCAACAAGAATCTTTCATCCATTACTCTACACAAACTTGGTTGTGCTTTATTGGATTAGCTTTCATTGCTACAATTTTAGGACAAACCATTTTTAATTGGTTATTAAAATGGATGAGTGCTACTGTAATTTCAATGAGTATTTTAGGTGAAACAATTGGCACTTGTATGCTAGCGTACTTTATATTACATGAGACTATTTCTTTACAACAAGGACTAGGAATTACCGTTATTTTTATTGGTTTAGTATTATTTTTATTACAGCCAAATTCTAATGAAAAAGCATGACAGTATACTGTCATGCTTTTTCATTATGTACAATTAAACCATTCGGTCTAAAACGACTCATCATAATTTCATTAATAAACTTTCCGTGAGCTTTCAAATTCCCTATCTTTACTCCCTCTTCTACAAATCCAAATTTTTCATATAAAGCTTTTGCTTTTGGATTCGTTTCTAACACACCTAGTTCTACTCTCTCTAACATTAACCAATTATCAGCCAGATCAAGCATCTTCATAAGAAGTGCTTTCCCAATTCCTTTATTATGATATTCACTGTCTACCCCAATGAATAAATCGCCTGAATGAGATCTTCGGCCCGGACTTTGTGTTAAACCTACAAATCCAACAACTTCTCCATCATATTCTGCAACAAATTCAAATTGATTTGGTGCTAAATTTCGAATTCTATTTTCCATAGCTTCTACACGCATGCTAGGTAAGAAAACCATATACGGTAAAACGTCATCCTGTATACATATACGATGAATTGCTCTAGCATCTTGTATTTCTACTGCTCTAACGTTGATCCCCATCTTTCTCTCCTCCATATAAATAACAATATATTTGTTTGTGTGTATTCTAGAAACGTGTATGAATGACCTTCTCACTCGTATTTCTTTATGTCATTTTTACATAATTATTTCGATATAACACTTAATTTCCAAAAAGATTAACAACTATATGGATTTGGTTAACTTTTCGCCTCGTTATATAAATCAAGAAAATTTTCAATTGGAATACCATTTAGTTTCATGCCGACTATATTACAATTTTCTATTTCAATATTTTTCAGATTACTATTACTTATAGTGCTGCCTTCCAAATCACATTTATCGAATACAATAGGTTCCTTCTCATCTCCGAGACTTGTATTTTTAAATTGCACTCCACCTAAAGTCACCAAATTAAATTTACTGCCAGAAAGATTTAAATCTGCATATGATGACCATCTAAAATTTATATTTCTAAACTTTGATTGACTTACATTACAATTACTCATATTCATATTTATTATATTGCTACCAACAAATGAACTGTTTTTTAAATTCACTTGATAATACCCTGTATTTGCTAAATTACAGTTTTCGTATTGACTATTTTTCATATCTTTATTTGTAACTACACTCTCTTTGTTTGAGCTTGTTTTTATTCTTTTCACGTAACAAT
This sequence comes from Bacillus sp. RB3, assembly GCF_030164735.1. Classification (NCBI taxonomy): domain Bacteria; kingdom Bacillati; phylum Bacillota; class Bacilli; order Caryophanales; family Bacillaceae; genus Bacillus; species Bacillus sp. RB3. Next base: position 1,240 of record NZ_JASNGE010000026.1, on the reverse strand, counting down.
ACTCATCTTCCGATTCAAAAATCATTTGGTAGCCCATCTTTTTATAAAAGTGATGATTATTAATTTGTCTACTAGATGTTTCGAGATCCCAAATCTTTATGTTTGGATATTCCTTTTCTATTAATTTCATAACATGTGATCCAATTCCTTTTCCTTGATAAACAGGATCTACAAAAATACGATCAATTCGACCGTACGACTTACCAGAAATCGTAACTATTATCCCTCCAATTATTTCTTTATCCATTACAACTTTGAAAGAATCCAATTCTTCAATGGAATATTCCATCATTTCAACTGAAGAATACCCTGGCGGTTGAATGTTATAATCAATGACATCATCTTGTCCATATAGCCATTGTTTTGCTTCTGCATCAAATGTTCTTTTCATTATTTCTGTTAATTTCTCAGCATCTAAAATTGTAGCTTTTTCTATAGATATTCTCGTCATTTTCGTTTTCCCCTTCATTATTACAAACCAACCATTTTTGTGAATGCCATAATTATCAATTCACTTTTATTTTTAATACTTTTCCCATTATTACATATGGAACATCATTTTTACTTGGATGAAATGGCTCTAAAACATTTACCCAATCTAATCTTTCATATAACGAACGTGCTTTTTCATTGTTTATTTGTGTTGTTAAAACACTCGTTCTATTTGAAAGCCCTTCTAGTAATTCATTATATAATTTCGTTCCAAGACCTTTATTTTGATATTGTGGGTGAACTGCTAACTCTACAAATTCAAAACAATCTTGCAACCATTCGTCTACTTGCTCTAGATGTAACGCTTCTCTCATTAATTGATTATAGTACTGTCCCTCGATTGAGCGATAACCATAAGTAAAGCCAACTACTTCATTTTCATCATTTATTGCTACTATACCTTTAAAACCTGTATATTCTATATGCCTATTCATTCGCTCGATCATTTCATTGAAATTTATTTTCTCAAATACTTTACAATACAATTTTGCCATATCCCCAATTAAGATTTCATCTTTTTCAATGCTTACGAATTTCACTTTATTCCCCCCTGTTAAACATTTACATGCTTAAAATTTTAAAAACAAAGAAAATTAATACTAATCACTCTCTTTACTATTAAACTACAAATCATCCTATATTTTCCACAATTACTTAGTATTAATGAATAAAAGAAGTGGTATTATCCCCTATAGGTAGACAGTAAAAAAAGAGTCCATCTGATATGATGGACTCAATACTGTTTTAT
>NZ_JASNGE010000025.1:0-73979 GCF_030164735.1 Bacillus sp. RB3 | reverse complement strand
CGGAAGTAGTTCAGTGGTAGAATACAACCTTGCCAAGGTTGGGGTCGCGGGTTCGAATCCCGTCTTCCGCTCCAATAAAATTTTATATGGCGGCATAGCCAAGTGGTAAGGCAGAGGTCTGCAAAACCTTTATCACCGGTTCAAATCCGGTTGCCGCCTTTTCTTTTGTGCCGATGTGGCGGAATTGGCAGACGCGCACGACTCAAAATCGTGTTCCTTCGGGAGTGTCGGTTCGACCCCGACCATCGGTATCATGAACGGCGTAAAAAAGCTCTATACAATTAGTATAGAGCTTTTTTTGTTTTCTTTTCATTACATGACAAAATAAGCAGAAAAAATATTGTATATACAATATTTCTTTCGAGTACTCTAGAGAGAATTTCTCCACCCCGGTGACATGAAGTTAAATCCGATACCACCAGTAGATATTAGTACATTATCAACGGTTAAGTTTGTAATCTCTAAAAACTTCTTTTTGTTAAATTATACTAGGTGCTTCTAAAATTCGTAATAAACGTAGGAATTCATGTATAATATAACTTGTCGAAAGAACAAAATGATAGTGATTTATATTATGTCTATAATATGAATCAAAAATGAACTTTTTATATTTCTTTTAAAAATGTGTTGAACACACATTATATTTCATATTAATATTTTTATGTAGATTTAAAACGGGAAAGAGAGTGGAAAGTATGGGCCGTAAATGGAACAATATTAAAGACAAAAAAGCATCAAAAGATGCAAATACAAGCCGTATATACGCGAAATTTGGGCGTGAAATTTATGTGGCAGCAAAACAAGGCGAGCCAGATCCAGAATCAAACCAAGCGCTAAGAGTTGTATTAGAGCGTGCGAAAACATACAATGTTCCAAGAACAATTATTGATCGTGCGGTTGAAAAAGCAAAAGGCGGTTCAGAAGAAAATTATGACGAGCTTCGTTATGAAGGATTCGGACCAAATGGAGCTATGGTTATTGTAGATACACTTACAAATAACGTAAACCGTACTGCAGCAGATGTACGAGCTGCATTTAGCAAAAACAGTGGTAATATGGGTGTGAACGGTTCTGTAGCTTACATGTTTGATGCGACAGCTGTTATCGGCCTTGAAGGTAAAACATCAGATGAAGTTCTTGAAATTTTAATGGAAGCAGATGTAGATGCACGTGACATTCTAGAAGAAGAAGATTCTGTTATCGTGTATGCTGAACCAGATCAATTCCATGCAGTACAATCTGCACTTAAAGGTGCTGGCGTTGAGGAGTTTACAGTTGCAGAATTAACAATGCTTGCACAAAGTGATGTAACACTTCCTGAAGATGCTCAAGCACAATTTGAGAAAATGGTTGATGCATTAGAAGATTTGGAAGATGTTCAACAAGTTTATCACAACGTAGACTTAGGAGAGTAATACGATAGATGACCCTTTTCGCTTAGCGGATAGGGTCTTTTTTTATGAAGTTAATTAAGGTGATGAAGTATTAAAGGTATTTTGTTGTAGGTAGTGAATATGATTATAGGGATATATAAAATATTCATTATCTCTAGGAGGCTTAATATGGAACATAAGACACCAAAGCATATAGTTGCTGTAGCAGGTTATTTAACAAATGAAAAAAATGAAGTGTTATTAACAAAAGTGCACTGGCGAGCTGATACGTGGGAGTTGCCAGGAGGACAGGTAGAAGAAGGCGAAGCGCTCGATCAAGCTGTCTGTAGGGAAATAAAAGAGGAAACAGGATTAACGGTGAAGCCTATCGGAATTACAGGGGTTTATTATAATACCTCTATGCATATTCTAGCTGTTGTTTTTAAAGTAGCATATATAAGTGGTGAAATAAAAACTCAACCTGAAGAGATACAAGAGGCTAAATTTGTTGATTTAAATGAAGAGAACATAGATGAGTATATAACGCGTCCTCATATGAAATCCAGAACGCTTGATGCAATGAGAGCAACACATTTTATTCCGTATGAAACGTGGGAAGTACAGCCGTATAATTTAATAGGAAGATTGTAAAGAAAAGAGTAGCCGATTTGAGATACATTCGAATCACTACTCTTTTTTGTATACTGTTTAAGAAAAAGGTCAAAATAATAATAGCACTAGTATTGATTTATAGAACGTTTGTTCTGTATAATAAATCTATATGTTATATACATTTAGATTACTAGATAGTCAAAAGTATATATATTTGTAGATGATATAATTAAAGTGTAAAGTGAAAATATAATAGTCTTAAGGGTTTCTCTTTTATTGGTTATTCGTGCTTTAACATAACCTATATTCAATATTTCAGATGAATAGTAGATAAAAAAATACTGTGATACAATACTTTTTTATCCCACTATTTGCTGGGTAGTAAGCCTGATTGATGAGGGCTCATTAAAGTTTCACTTTATACCTTACAATGATGTAAGGTACGTGTAAGAGAAATCGATGGGATATTTTTTTACAACAATGTATTCTTAAAGTAAGAGTTATATGCTGTGTGGAAAAGAGGTGTTCAAGATGAAAGAACGAGTATTATCTAGGGTGAACTATCATCAAAAAGTTGCATTAAATCCAATGACTAAACTTTTTTATAAAGCCATTATATTATTATTATTGTTAAGTTGTACGTTATTATTCATTGGAAATGTAATGATTGAGAAAAGTGATATTAGTAAATTACATGTACCGGCTAAGTTAGAGGTGCCAGAATCATTAACACATGCATTTATTGCGACAGAAGATAAAAGATTTTATCATCATAACGGTTTAGATTATATAGCAATTATTAGAGCCTCAGTTGAGAATATAAAGGCTGGTGGTGTCGTGCAAGGAGGAAGCACGATTACACAACAGCTATCTAAAAATGCTTTTTTAACAAATGAACGTACATTTTCTCGTAAGTGGAAAGAGATTTTTTATACGAAAAAAATTGAACGCACATTTACGAAGGATGAAATTTTAAAATTATATGTAAGTAATATTTATTATGGAGAAGGAGCGTGGGGAATTGAAAAAGCAGCAAACCTTTACTTCGGTAAAAAGGTGAACCAATTAACGTTGGCTGAAAGTGCAATGATGGCTGCTGTAGTAAAAGCACCTGCTTATTACTCACCTGCCCAAAACTATGATAAAGCAGTAGAGAGACGAAATGTCGTTTTGAGACTAATGGAGAAAGAAGGCTATATAAGCCATGATGAGTATGTTCAAGCAGTTAGTGAGAAATTAGTAATTCGTCATGATATAAAAATAGAGCAGTCGATGTTAAATAGCGCGCGTAAAAAAGCAGTAAGTTAAGAGAAGTTCCTACAGAGGAGCTTCTTTTTTTGAATAAATTGTGACAAATTGTGACACAATATCGTCACAATTATTGTGTTTTTGTAATTTATGTGAGCGTGTTCATTGCGTGACGTATATAAGTGTTGATATTATGTGTATTGTGTACAATGCTGTATACAGAATATGAATTTAAAGAGGAATGTATATGAAATCAAATAAACTCATGGCTCTTGGTATAGTTTTTTCTATCGCAGTATTGATTGTAATTGGAACAATTGCGTATAGCATCATAAATGACAAAAAAGATAAAGGGAATGAGATGTTTGCTTATTCTACGCAACAATCTTTAGGGAAAGATGATGCTCCAGTTAAGGTAGTTGAATTTGGAGACTTTAAATGTCCTGCTTGTCGTACTTGGGATGTAACAGTATTACCTCGATTAAAAGAAGAGTATATTGATAAAGGCAAAGTGCAGTTATATTTTATTAACTTCCCATTTATCGGAAAAGACTCGGATTTAGGTGCAGCAGCTGGTGAAGCAATTTATAAACAAGATAAAGATTCATTCTGGATCTTCTATGATGAGATTTATCAAAATCAAAAGAAAGATACGGAAGAATGGATTACAGAAGATTTGCTTCTTAGCATTGTGAAAGAGAAACTTCCAAAAGTTGATGTAGAGCAATTTAAGAAAGATTTACACAGTAAAGACATTAAAGAAAAAGTACGTAAAGATTCAGATCGTGCTCAAAAATTAAAAGTTCAAGGTGCTCCTTCTGTATATGTAAACGGAAATCTTGCAAACCCTGATTTCGATAGTATGAAGAAGGCAATTGATAAAGAATTGAAAAAGTGATGAGGTCTCTCATCACTTTTTCGACTTTTTTCGATAAAATTCTTGCCTCTACTTTTTTTACATGCTATACTACTTTACATAAGTTATTCTAATATCTTATATGTAATTCATATTTGCGGGTGTAGTTTAGTGGTAAAACAAGAGCCTTCCAAGCTCTGGTCGAGAGTTCGATTCTCTTCACCCGCTCCAAATTTTATTAAATGTTTTTCTATAAATTGTGATCAACGCAGTGTTTCGTTTCCGAGATAAACGAGGCATTGCGTTTTTTAATGTTTGAAAAACCTAATTACATGCGAAAATAGAAGTAAATAATAGTATTCCAAAAGTGAATTACTAACCAATAGAGTCGTTACATAAGGGATGGATTCATCTGAGGAGGCGATTAAGAGTGGATTTTGAACAATTAAAGCAAGATGTAATTGCGTATAGTAAAACAATTGGCATAGATAAAATAGGCTTTGCGAGTGCTTCTCCTTTTGAGGAATTAAAGCAGCGCTTAATCCAGCAACAACAATTAAATTATCAATCTGGATTTGAAGAGCCTGATATAGAGAAGAGAACGAATCCGCAACTGTTATTACCGGGTGCTAAATCAATTATTGCGATTGCTTTAGCATATCCTTCAAAATTAAAAAATGCACCATTAAGTAAGCGTGGAGAACGCCGTGGGATTTTTTGTCGTGCTTCTTGGGGACAAGATTATCATCTTGTTTTACGAGATCGTTTGCAAAAATTAGAAGCATATTTAATTGAAAAACTTCCGGATATAGAAGTGAAATCCATGGTTGATACAGGTGAATTAAGTGATCGAGCTGTATCAGAGCGTGCAGGCATTGGATGGAGCGGTAAAAACTGCTCTATTATTACACCTGAATTTGGTTCGTACGTATACTTAGGGGAAATGATTACAAATGTTCCATTCCCGCCAGATAAGCCGATAGAAGATCAATGCGGGGGCTGTACGAAATGTATTGATATTTGTCCTACCGGTGCTTTAATACAGGGGGGACAGTTAGATTCGAAGAAGTGCATTGCGTTTTTAACACAGACGAAAGGATTCCTACCTGAAGAATATCGCGATAAAATAGGAAATCGTATATATGGATGTGATACGTGTCAGACTGTTTGCCCGAAAAACAAAGGAATGGATTTTCATAATCATCCTGAGATGGAGCCGGATCCTGAGCTAGTTAAACCATTATTAACGCCACTTTTAACAATTAGTAATCGTGATTTTAAAGAGAAATATGGGATTATGTCAGGGTCATGGAGAGGGAAAAAGCCACTGCAAAGAAATGCGATTTTAGCATTAGCACATTTTAAAGAAACATCGGCAATTCCTGATTTAATTGGTGTTATGAAAGATGACCCAAGACCAGTACTACGCGGAACGGCAGCATGGGCACTTGGGAAAATTGGCGGAGATGGAGTAGGCGAAGCGATTGAGAAAGCGATGGAACGTGAGAAAGATGAAGAAGTGCTTCATGAAATGAATCGCGGGCTTGAATTGTTAGCACAGAAAAAAGAGTAGATAATATTTCCCTTTTTCATATTGTAATATGGGAGGGAGACAGAATGGTTGTAAAAACGAAGATTGAAAACCAAGTACAACAATTTTTAGCATATATAACGGAGAAAAGAACGAATGTGGATGGTATTGCTGAGGATTTACTACAAATGGCACTGAGAAAGAAACAATTGTTTCAAAGACGTAGTGCACATATAGTGAAAGCAACTGCGGATGTTTCTTTCATTAGACAATTAAATAGTAATGACCATCAAGAAATTGATTATCAAATACATTTTAAATATTTAATTAAGCATAAAGAATTATTTTATATTGAAGAGGAACAATTAAAACGAAGAGTTTGTTTAAATAATAGTCGGATTATAGGCGATTATGCTATTGAAGTGTCAGAAGAAATTAGAATGGGTGAGACATTAGAAAGGGAAATTACGAAAGAGAAGTACGGTTCTTATCAGTATAATCGTTTAGAGGCAGTGAAATATGCAGAGCGTTGGTGGGATGACCGAAATCCTATGTATCGTAATTTCCCTGATAATTGTACGAATTTTATTTCTCAATGTCTTCATACTGGAGAAGTACCTATGAGCGGATATCCTAATATTCGTAAAGGATGGTGGCAAAGGGAGAATCAGTGGAGCTGGAGCTGGGCTGTTGCACATTCTTTTTATTGGTATTTGTCAGGTGCTACAACAGGACTTCGAGCAGAGGCGGTAGAGAGGCCAGAAGAACTTATTCTTGGAGATGTCATTGCTTATGATTTCGAGGATGACGGAAGATGGAATCATACGACGATTGTAGTAGCAAAAGATGCAGATGGTATGCCGCTTGTAAATGCACATTCAGCGAATAGCCGTCGACGTTATTGGAACTATGAAGACTCTAGTAAATATACACCACAAATGAAATATAAATTCTTTCATATTATTAATGGGTAGAGATTTTTCGCTCAAGTGGTATAATACGTAGTAGACAAAAAACAGAGGTGAATATCGCGTGGGAGTACATGTTGTTTTATATCAGCCAGAAATTCCAGCAAATACAGGGAATATTGCTCGTACTTGTGCAGCAACTGGAACAGAATTACATTTGATTAGACCGCTTGGATTTTCAACGGATGATAAAATGTTAAAGCGTGCAGGATTAGATTATTGGCAGCACGTAAAAATTACGTACTATGATTCAATTGAAGAATTTTATGAAAAAAATAAAGACGGTGAATTCTTCTATTTAACAAAGTATGGCGAGAAAGCTCATACAGCGTTTGACTATAGCAAGCGCGAGAAGGATTACTATTTTGTATTTGGAAGAGAAACAAACGGCTTACCAGCTAATGTAATCGAAGAAAACTTTGATCATTGTTTACGTATTCCAATGACAGATAAAGTACGTTCATTAAATTTATCTAATACAGCAGCAATTTTAATTTATGAAGCGTTCCGTCAACAAAATTACCCTGGATTAGATTTAGAAATCGTTTATTAAAAGTCGCCATATGGCGACTTTTTTTTATAAAATAAAAATAATATATAATCATACATTTAAAAGAGAGGACATAATCATATAGAATGGGATATATGATTAAAAATAGATAAGACGGGTTGAGATAAATATGAAGGAAGAATATAGTAATCAAAATACCTTTTTAAGTATGATAGATATGGATTTAATTAGACAAGGATTATTACATGCTATTCAAGATTTAGTATTCATATTGAAAGTTATTGATAATGAAACGTTTCAATATATGTATGTGAATAAAATAGGAATGGATTATGCTAGGTTAAGCGAAGAGTGCTATGGAAAAACCTTTGCAGAAGTATTACCAAAAGATATAGCGGGGATATTGCAAAGGCAATATGCAAAAGTAGTGAGAGAAGCGAAAGCACACACCTTTTGTGATGTAGTCAATTTACCAAAAGGTGAGATACACTATGAATCTTCACTTAATCCTGTCTGCGACGAAGAAGGAATATGTCAATTTGTTATTTGTATTACAAGAGATATTACAGCTCAAATTGAGGAGAAGACAGAGATAGAGGAAAAACAAATGTTATTTAAGTCGTTACTGGAATATAATAATGACTCAATTATATCTATAGATTCTATAGGGAGAGTTACATATGCAAATCCGGCAACGTATGAAATATTTGGATACCGGTATGAGGAATTAAATAATAAATTTATTTTTGAATTCATTAATAAAGAATATGAAAAAGATTTTCAAATTATATTTAAGGGATCGATGCAAGGAAAAGCAAAACAAATTGTTTCAAAGAAATATGTTCATAAAGAAGGGTACGAGCTATATATTTCTTTGAGAACTATCCCGATTATTGTGAACGGTGAAATTGTTGGGATTTATATTGTTACGAGAGATGTTACAAGGCAAGTATTAAACGAAATGCGAACAGAATATTTAGCTTACTATGACCAGTTGACGGGATTAATGAATAGAATTTCATGTACAAATAAGTTAAATACTTTTTTAAATGAGAGTGTAAATTTTGCACTTGTATTTATAGATTTAGATGAGTTTCATCGTATTAATGATACATTTGGTCATAAAGAGGGAGATAAAGTATTACAAAAAGTTACAGAATGTTTAAGTAATCTAAAAATAGAAGATATGCACTTATTTAGAGAACACGATGATCAATTTGTTATGTTGATAGAAAATATAACGAAAGAATATGTAGAGGAAGTTGCAAAAAGCATATTAAAAAACATTAGTGAATATTTTGTAATCGAAGAAGAAGATGTATATTTAAGCGCGTCAATTGGAATTGTAATGGCTCCAACAGATGGAGAAGATGAAAAAATACTATTTCAGAGAGTCGATGCTGCTTTAGAAAAAGCAAAAGAAAAAGGAAAAGGACATTATCATTTTTATTGTAGTGGATTAGACTGTGAGCGTGAACAAAGGTTTATAATAGAAAACCAGTTACATCGTGCTATAGAAAAAAATGAATTTTTCTTATATTATCAGCCACAAATTAATATTGAAACGAAAAAAATAGCTAGTATGGAAGCTTTAATAAGGTGGGAGAATAAGGAATTAGGATTTGTTTCTCCAAACCAATTTATCCCGTTGGCAGAAAGAACAGGATTTATTATTAAGCTGGATGAATGGGTAGTAAATCAAGTGTGTCAGCAATTGCGCGAATGGTTAAATAAAGGGTATGATGTGGTCCCAATTGCAGTTAATATTTCAGCTAGACACTTTCGTTCTATTACATTAATAGAGATGATTACACGGGCTTTAAATAAGTACAATGTACCAACTCATTTATTAGCGATAGAGGTTACAGAAGGAGCTCTTATACATAAAGATATATCGAAGAGAGTGTTACTACAATTAAAAGAGCAAAATTTAAAGATTCATTTAGATGATTTTGGAACAGGCTATTCATCTTTAAGTTATTTAAAAACATATCCAATTGATACTTTAAAAATTGATCGTTCTTTTATGGAAGGTATACATATAGATGAACGTGATACGAATATTACAGCTGCAATTATTCATTTAGCTCATACTTTAGAATTGAATGTAATTGCAGAAGGAGTAGAAAAAAAGGAGCAAATACAGTTTTTGAAAGAAAAGAATGTGAAGCTTGTACAAGGTTATTATTATAGCCGACCACTATCCAAATATGATATGGAAAATATGTATTATAAATAAAAAATGATGTGCTAAAAGCACATCATTTTTTATGTGTACCTGGTTTGTCATTGTAACCGGATGTAAAAATAGCTGTAAGAAATGTGAGTGATACACCTAAAATTAATAATAATTTCATACTAATATCCTCCTTACTTTTTTCGGTTCATGAGTTTTATTTATTATCCAAAATGTATGTAAGGTTCTTAGAAGAAAAGAATTTATTTATAATGAATAGCAGTGTAAAAACGTTAATACCTATATTATACAGAATTTTCTTTGAATTTTGGAGAGAATTTTAGTGTGCTATTATATATTTCGTTTTGATTTAAAGAATGTTTAAGGACATCCTAGCATACCTTTTATAATAATCCGATTGAACAAGGAGATGGGGGAGGAGCTATAATGGATATTCTAAAAAAGATTGAACAGCATCGAGCAGCAGAAGAGCGTTTACAATGGGAAGGTACGTTTGCGGAGTATTTGGAGCTTGTGAAAGAAAGACCATGGGTGGCTCAAACAGCACACTCTCGCATTTACAATATGATAAAAGATGCTGGAATTGAAGAAGTCGATGGTAGAAGAAAGTATAACTTCTTTAGTAATCAGCTCTTTGGATTAGAGGATGCTCTAGAACGTCTTGTAGAGGAATATTTTCATCCATCTGCAAAACGATTAGATGTTAGAAAAAGAATTTTATTATTAATGGGTCCTGTTAGTGGAGGGAAATCAACGTTAGTTACAATGTTGAAACGAGGATTAGAAACATATTCAAGAACAGATCGCGGAGCAATTTTTGCAATTAAAGGATGCCCAATGCACGAGGATCCACTGCATTTAATTCCACATCATTTACGAGATGATTTCTTTGATGAGTATGGGGTTAGAATTGAAGGGAATTTATCACCACTAAATGTCATGCGTTTAGAGCAAGAATACGGATCGAGAATTGAGGATGTAGTTGTAGAGCGTATTTTCTTCTCTGAAGATCGTCGTACAGGGATTGGTACATTTAGCCCGTCTGATCCAAAATCACAAGATATTGCAGATTTAACAGGTAGTCTGGACTTTTCTACGATTGCAGAATATGGTTCAGAATCAGATCCGCGTGCGTATCGATTTGATGGAGAATTAAATAAGGCAAACCGAGGAATGATGGAGTTCCAAGAGATGTTAAAATGCGATGAGAAGTTTTTATGGCACTTATTATCGCTTACGCAAGAAGGGAATTTCAAAGCGGGAAGATTTGCGCTTATTTCAGCAGATGAATTAATTGTAGCGCATACGAATGAAACAGAGTATCGCTCATTTATAGCAAATAAGAAAAATGAAGCATTGCACTCAAGAATTATTGTAATGCCAGTTCCTTATAATTTACGAGTAAGTGAAGAAGAACATATTTATGAAAAAATGATTCGTGAAAGTGATGTATCGAATGTTCACATTGCACCACACACACTTCGCGTTGCAGCAATGTTCACCATTTTAACTCGTTTAAAAGATCCGAAGCGTCCGGATATTGATTTAATTAAAAAGATGCGTTTGTATGATGGAGAAACGGTAGAAGGTTATAATGCGATTGATGTAGAAGAATTACAACGCGAATATCAAGATGAAGGTATGAAGGGTATTGATCCTCGTTATGTCATTAACCGAATTTCGTCTACAATCATTCGAAAAGAGGTACCATCTATTAACGCGTTAGATGTACTTAGATCTTTAAAAGATGGGCTAGATCAGCATCCATCCATTAGTAATGAAGACCGTGAACGTTACATGAACTTCATCTCATTAGCGAGAAAAGAATACGATGAAATCGCGAAGAAAGAAGTACAAAAAGCGTTTGTTTATTCATATGAAGAATCAGCTAAGACGCTTATGGATAATTACTTAGATAACGTCGAGGCGTACTGCAATAAATCGAAATTACGTGATCCGTTAACAGGAGAAGAAATGAGTCCAGATGAAAAATTAATGCGCTCAATTGAAGAGCAAATTGGAATTTCAGAAAATGCTAAGAAAGCGTTCCGTGAAGAGATTTTAATTCGCATTTCTGCTTATGCCCGTAAAGGAAAACGCTTTGATTATAATTCACATGAACGTCTTCGTGAAGCGATTCAGAAAAAACTATTTGCTGATTTAAAAGATATAGTGAAAATTACAACGTCAACGAAAACGCCGGACGAAAATCAGCTTAAGAAAATCAATGATGTTGTTGCGCGTTTAATTGATGAGCATGGCTATAATTCTTCTTCAGCAAATGAATTACTACGCTATGTAGGTAGCTTGTTAAACAGATAGTTTGATAACAAAACGCTGTCTCTTGTATTTTGCGGGACAGCGTTTTATTATCCGTTCATATGTGTATAAAGTGTCATACCTTGTCCAAATGTAATAAATTAAGATGCAATTTTATGAATTTATTGTCAATTATTTTTACAATATGCATATGATAGAGTAACCAACCATTCATACGAAAAAAGCCAACACAATACAATATGTTGCAAAGTAAAAATATGTGCAACAATGCATTGTGTTTCTTTCTTATCAGTGGCTGAATATTTCTTTCTATTATGTGAGTGGCAAAATTTTGTTTAGGATGCTCGGGGTATTGTATGAAAAGCGTTATAAATGTTTATGGGATGATTTTCTGTGGGCAGTTACCTTTCAAACATTCTAGCTTGCACATTACAGAACAAAATTTATAGATTGCTGTTCATACAGGAAGACAATTACAGTAAGGAGGGAAAGGAATGGGCGAAGAAAATCAACCAAATTATACGATTTCACAGGAAAACTGGTCCCTCCATCGCAAAGGATATGACGACCAACAGCGCCATCAAGAAAAAGTACAAGAGGCAATTAAGAATAATTTACCCGATCTTGTAACAGAAGAAAGTATAGTTATGTCTAATGGCAAGGATGTTGTAAAAATACCAATTCGTTCTCTAGATGAATATAAGATTAGATACAATTATGATAAAAATAAACATGTTGGGCAAGGAAACGGTGACAGCAAAGTTGGTGATGTCGTTGCGAGAGATGGATCAGGTGGTCAAAAACAAAAAGGGCCAGGAAAAGGGCAAGGAGCAGGAGATGCAGCTGGGGAAGATTACTATGAAGCTGAAGTCTCTATTTTAGAATTAGAGCAAGCGTTTTTCAGAGAGTTAGAATTGCCTAATTTAAAGAGAAAAGAAATGGATGAAAACCGGATTGAACATGTTGAATTTAATGACATTAGAAAAACAGGATTATGGGGAAATATCGATAAGAAAAGAACAATGATATCCGCATATAAACGAAATGCAATGAGTGGTAAAGCATCTTTTCATCCGATTCACCAAGAAGACTTAAAGTTCCGCACTTGGAATGAAGTATTAAAGCCAGATTCAAAAGCTGTTGTATTAGCGATGATGGATACGAGTGGATCGATGGGAATATGGGAGAAATATATGGCACGTAGCTTCTTTTTCTGGATGACAAGATTTTTACGCACAAAGTATGAAACAGTAGATATTGAATTTATTGCCCATCATACGGAGGCAAAAGTAGTTCCAGAGGAAGAGTTTTTCTCAAAAGGAGAAAGTGGCGGAACGATTTGTTCTTCTGTATACAAAAAAGCACTCGAACTTATCGATAATAAATATTCACCAGACCGCTATAATATTTATCCATTCCATTTTTCAGATGGTGATAATTTAACATCAGATAATGCTAGATGTGTAAAACTTGTTGAAGAGCTAATGAAGAAGTGTAATATGTTTGGGTATGGGGAAGTGAACCAGTATAACCGCCATAGTACACTCATGTCAGCCTATAAAAATATTAAAGATGAAAACTTTAGATACTATATTTTAAAGCAAAAAGCAGACGTATTTCATGCGATGAAAAGCTTTTTTAGAGAAGAATCAGGTGAGAAAATGGCATAACCTCTTTTAAAGAGGTTCTTTTTTTGTAAACTTTTTATTTTTCTAGTTGACAATGATAATGAAAATCATTATCATTTATTCGAGAAATGATTACATTTCGAATTATATATTTCGGAGGAGATGTAAAATTGAAACAAAATAAAAGAAAACGTATAAATGCAATGATTATAGCGGCGGCGTTATCACTTCCGTTTGCTGTTTATTCAACACCTGCTTTAGCGGCAGTAGCAATTGAGGCGAATAAAACGGGACAAGGTTTAGAAGATGGTACATATGACGCTGTTATTAAAGCGTATAAAGATAAAACGAATGAAGAGTCTATGGCAGCTGTTTATATAAAGGATCCGAAATTAACAATTGAGAATGGAAAGAAAATTGTAACAGCAACGTTAAGTGATAGTGATTTCTTTCAATACTTGAAGACAGAGGATATTCACACTCCAGGTGTGTTTCATGATGTAAAGGTCATATCAGAAGACAAAAAGAAAAATGGGACGAAGGTTATTCAATTTGAAGTTGGAGAATTAGGAAAAAGATACAATATGCAAATGCATATTTATATTCCAACGATGGCCTATGACAATAAGTATCAAGTACAGTTTGAAGTAAATACATTGAATTTAGAGAACAATGTTCCAGAAAAACAAAAGGAAAATAAAGAGGATAAAGTGGATCAACAAGATGGAATTGGAAATGTAATAGTAGATAAGCAACTACAAAGGCATATTAATAAATATAATTTGAATAGAGAAAATCTAGATACCCCAATAACTAAGGAAGATTTATTAAAAGTTAAATCTTTAATAGTCGTTGAAGCTAAAAATAAAGGAATACAAGACGTAAGCGGTCTAGAATATATGACGAACTTAGAAAACTTAACTTTGGAAGAAGTTAAGTTAAAAAATATAAAATTTATCTCGGGATTGAGACAATTAAAATCATTAAGTATAACCTATGGTGAACTTGAAGATATTGGACCTTTGGCTGAGTTAGAGCATATTGAGTTTTTAACTTTGAGAAACAATAAAATCTCAGATTTAAGCCCATTAAGCCAAATGAAGAAGATTAAAATGCTAGATTTAAATAGTAATTATATAAAAGATATTAAACCATTATTTACAGTGAAATCTTTAAGGACTTTGACTGTGGCAAATAATCAAATTAGTAATGATAACCTTGCTGGAATTGAGCAATTGAAAAATGTAAAAAACTTATCTTTAAGTAACAATGGACTTACGAATATTGAACATATTACATCAATGAAAAAATTAGTAGAGTTAGATCTTGCTAAAAATGAATTAGAAAACATCGAACCTTTATCAAGATTATCTACTGTACAATCACTTAATTTAGAAGAAAACTATATTTCAGATATAACGCCACTTAGTCACTTAACAGACTTATATGATTTAAAGCTAGGTTCAAATGAAATTCGTGATGTTAGACCTGTTCAAGAGCTAGGAAAAAGAATATATATCGATATTCAAAGACAAAAAATCTTTTTAGATAATGTAGAAAGAGATAAGGAAGTTAAAATACCTATCTATAATTTACAAGGAGAGCCACTTGATACTATTCAATTGAAGAGTGAAGATGGGATAGTTAATAATGGTTCTGTTAAATGGGGGACTACTGGTGAAAAAACATATGAATTTACGTTGGATATAAAGCCAGAAGAGAATCGTATTAAGTTTAATGGAACAGTAATTCAAAATGTTGTTGAAAGATTAGACGAAATCAAGGAAACAATAAAAGAGGATAATGAACAAAAGGAAAATGTAATTCTCGATAAAACTTTACAACAACATATTAATAAAGAGAATTTAGGTAGAGAGAATTTAAACGCTCCTATTACAAAAGAAGATTTATTACAGATTAAAAAATTAGAGATACTTAAAGAAAATGGAAATGAGATAAAAAATATAACAGGTTTAGAGTACATGACGAACTTAGAAAAACTCACTTTAGAAGGAGTAGGCCTGAAAAATATTGAGTTCATCTCAAACTTGAAACAATTGAATAATGTGAATGTATCTCATAATCAAATTGAAGATATAACACCACTATCTTCATTGGAAAATTTACAGTGGTTAAATCTTGCGGACAATCATATTAAAGATGTAACGGTTATTGGTTCCATGCTAAACTTATTTAGCTTAAATTTAGCTGGGAATGAGATTCGTGATGTAAGGCCGTTAATACAATTAGGTCAGTGGTTTACAATTGATGTTGGAAGACAAAATATCATTTTAAATAATGCAAAAATAAACGAAGAAATTCAAGTTCCTGTATATGATTTAGAAGGAGAAAGTATTGAAAATATTCAATTGGCAAGTGAGGGAGGGACGTTTAATAACGGAGTAATAAAATGGAATACCCCAGGTGAAAAGGTGTATAAATTTGATTTAGATTCTGATGAAATTAGCATAAGGCTTAACGGAACGGTAATTCAAAATATAATTGAAAAAGAAGAAGTGAAAGAACCAGTAAAAGAAGTTGAAGAAACAAAAGAAGAAGAAAAAGAGCCGGTAAAAGAAGTTGAAGAAACAAAAGAAGAAGTGAAAGAGCCGGTAAAAGAAGTTGAAGGTACAAAAGAAGAAGAAAAAGAGCCAACAAAAGAAGTTGAAGAAGCGAAAGAACCAAAGAAAGCAGTAAAAGAATCAGCAACAGGATTGGATCAAGAGCCAAAAGGGAATAATCAAGTTGTTGAAAACGAGGGAAGAAAAGCAGACACTTTAAATAAACAACATACTAATAAGCCAGAGGAAGGCAAGAAATTTTTACCATCAACAGGCGGTGAAGCTAGCACTTCGACTTTACTTTCTGGCATAACACTTGTTCTTTCCGCACTAAGTATGTTCGTATTTAGAAAGAGATTATTTAAGAAATAAATAACGTTTAATCTTATTATTATATATAATTAATTTTTGCTTTTTTGAGAAGACATTATCATGGCGGTTTTATTAGAAACATGCATATGATGATGTCTTTTTTTACTAGAGAAGGATATTACTAGTGATTGTCTAAGGGTATTAGAAAAGGAGGGGAAGTTATGCATATTAATTCTATTTCAAAGATCGAAGAAGCTACAGAATTTATTTCGATGATGAATAAAGATATTACGCAGCATGTTGGTTATTGCGGGGAAAATCATGAAGAAATATTGGACGCTATTCTTCATGGTTTTTCTGATATAGGGTGGGAGAAGTCTTTTGTCGTTTCTTATAATGATAATAATGAAATTGTAGGTGTATTAGGATTTGATATAGATAAGGTAAGCGAAAGTGCGGAGATTTGGGGGCCTTTTATTATAGCTTCGAATTGGGGAGAGATTGCTTTAAGTATGTGGAAGAAACTTATCGAGAAAATTCCACTTCATATTCAAAAGTTTCATGGATTTTATCACGTGAAAAATAGTAATGGCATCGACTTTATGAAATATTTACAAGCTAAAAAACAAGAGAAACATAGCGTTTTAATTTTAAAGAAAACTAATGTGGAGCAATGTACAATAAATCAAGTAGAGGAAGCATCTCAACAAGTATTTGAGCAGTTTATTGTTTTACATAATAATATTTTTCCTAATACATATTATGAAGGAAATGAAATCATTGAACGTTTAAGTGATACGAATAAATTATTTGTAAGTATGAAGAATGGTAAGTTAGAAGGTTATGTATATGTTGAAGTAAATCCGGAGTTTCATGAAGCGAATATTGAATTTATTGCAACCGCTGAAAATAGTAGAAGAAAAGGTGTCGGAGAGCGGATATTACAAGGGGCAATTCAGTATATTTTCTCCTTCCAAGGGATGAGAGAGATAGTACTATGTTTGAATACGAATAATGATCGTGCGATGAAATTGTACAAGAAAGTAGGTTTTGAGGAAAAAGCATGTTTACAACACTATATAATAGAGTGAAAAACCCATTCATATGAAAATGATATTTCATATGAATGGGTTTTATTACGGATTTAGAAGTGATTTGAGGTGCCAATCGTTACATAACCTTTTTTATTTTTTTCGGCACTTCTTTCGTTTGCAAATTAACATCTTCTTTTCGTAGCTCTTTAAAGAGTGAAGTAACCATAAGAACGACTACAATAGAAAATGGTAGCGCAGCAATTATAGCTGCGATTTGTAGTGCATTTAATCCTCCAGCTTGTAATAAAATAGCGGCAATTATCGCGATTGTTAATCCCCATATAAGTTTTAAACTATTTTTCGGTGATAAGCTTCCGTTACTCGTTTGCATGGAAACGACAAATGTTGCTGAATCGGCAGAAGTAACGAAAAATGTGGCTACTAGAATCAACCCGATAATCGTTAAAAATGTAGAGAATGGTAAGTGTGAAATAACAGCAAATAATCCAATCTCTGTACCATTTTTTGCAATTTCATCAGCTATTCCAAGCGATTGGAACATTTCCATATGGATTGCGGTACCACCAAATACTGCAAACCAAAATGTACAGATAAGAGTCGGGACTAATACAACTCCAAAAATAAATTCTTTTATTGTGCGCCCTTTAGAAATACGAGCGATGAATGTACCGACGAATGGAGACCAAGAAATCCACCATCCCCAATAGAAAATAGTCCAGTTTTCAATCCAAGAAGAAGATTTTTCATTAAATGCTCCTAAATTTAATCCCATACTAGGTAAAGCGCCGATATAAGAACCGAGTGTAGATGTGAAATATTTCATAATAAATACAGTTGGTCCTAAAAGTAAGAAAGAGATGAGTAAAATACCTGCAAGAGAGAAATTCAAGTTACTCAAATATTTAATCCCACGATCTAAGCCAGTTTGTGCACTCGTTAAATATAAAACAGCGAAGATAGCTATAAGTACGAGCTGAGTAAGTAAAGTGTTATGAATGGAAGGGAATAAATAGCTTAATCCTCCAGCAATTTGTTGAGCACCAATCCCAACAGATGGCACAATGCCAAATACTGTGGCTAAAACAGCTAGAATATCAACTGTTTTTCCGATACGAGAATTTTTCGATCGATTAAATAATGGAGTAACTGTAGCCCCGATAGTGCTACCTTTTTGTTTGCGGAATGTGAAATATGCAATTGTTAAAGCGACCATTGCGTATAGTGACCACGGAAAGAGTCCCCAGTGGAAAAATGAATATTGCATAGCGAGTTTGGCACTTTCCTCTGTCCCCGCTTTTCCTGTTAATGGATCTGTAAAATGTGAAATCGGTTCAGCGATTCCATAAAAGAGGAGTCCAATTCCCATTCCTGCCCCAAACAACATGGATAGCCAAGATGGATAATTATATTTTGGCTTTTCTCCATCTTTACCAAGACGAATAGAACCGTACTTAGAAAATGCTAAATAAACAGCCAAAATAATCATTGTAGTCATAAGTAGAGAGTAAAACCACCCAAATTTATTGAGGATAAATGAGTTTAAAGAAGATGTAACACTTTGTAAATCGTAGCCTTGTATCCAACTTGCTGGGGTAATTCCCCATATAATGAATAATGTTGTTAGCAAGAAGGAGATATAAAATACACTGTTTTCTTTTTTTATCATAGAATCCCACCCTTATTTAATAAAGTTAACAATTATAATAATCATAACAATTAAGTTTTTAATTGTCAAAAAATTACCTTTTTATAATGTGAAAGGATGCAATTTGTTTTAGGGAGGTAAAGAGCAATGTGTTCACGATATGTACAAATTATAGGAAGAAATAATATGAAATATTGCATTTTATATTGTTACATCCAGATTTTATGTTAAATTCTTGAATGGAATATTAAAATAGGGGGCAAGGATATGAACAAGAAATCAAAGATCAATAAAGTGATGCTTAGCATTAGTACAATGGCTTTATCGTTAGGCGCACTTCAAACTCATGCAGCAGCGGAAGAAAAAGTACCGTATAACGTGTTGAAAACGAAACCGGTTGGAATTGAAAAGTCGGTAGATGAAGTTGGACATATTTCAAAAGTTGATGAAACTTTATCATTTCAAGAACGTTTAAAAGTAGGAGATTTTTCACAGCGACCAGCATCTATTACGAAGAAAACTGCAGTAAAGCAAGTTAAAGAAAGCTATTCAATGGCTGATTTAAACAAAATGAATGATCGAGAATTAGTTGAAACGTTAGGCAGTATTAAGTGGCACCAAATTACAGACTTATTCCAGTTTAATGAAGATGCAAAGGCTTTTTATAAAGATAAAGGAAAAATGCAAGTCATTATAGATGAATTAGCTCATAGAGGTAGTACATTTACAAAAGATGATTCAAAAGGAATTCAAACGTTTACTGAAGTGCTGCGTTCAGCTTTTTATCTTGCATTTTATAATAGTGAATTAAGCGACTTAAATGAAAGAAGCTTCCAGGATAAATGTTTACCTGCTTTAAAAGCAATCGCAAACAATCCAAACTTTAAGCTTGGTACAGTTGAACAAGATACAGTCGTATCTGCATACGGTAAATTAATTAGTAATGCTTCAAGCGATGTTGAAACGGTTCAATACGCATCGAATATTTTAAAGCAATACAATGATAATTATACTACTTATGTAAATGATCGAATGAAGGGACAAGCAATATACGATATCATGCAAGGTATTGACTATGATATACAGTCGTACTTAACTGAAGCTCGTAAAGAAGCGAATGAAACGATGTGGTATGGAAAAGTAGATGGGTTTATTAATGAAATAAATCGTATTGCTCTTCTAAATGAAGTAACGCCAGAAAATAAATGGCTTGTTAATAATGGCATTTATTTTGCTAGCCGTTTAGGGAAGTTTCATAGTAATCCAAATAAAGGATTAGAGGTTGTTACACAAGCAATGCATATGTACCCGCGCTTAAGTGAACCGTATTTTGTTGCGGTAGAACAAATTACAACAAATTATAATGGTAAAGATTATAGCGGGAATACAGTAGATTTAGAGAAAATACGTAAAGAAGGAAAAGAGCAATACTTACCAAAAACGTATACATTCGACGATGGATCAATTGTGTTCAAAACAGGAGATAAAGTATCAGAAGAAAAAATTAAGAGACTATATTGGGCTGCGAAGGAAGTAAAGGCACAGTATCACCGTGTAATTGGAAATGACAAAGCGTTAGAGCCAGGAAATGCGGATGATGTATTAACGATCGTAATTTATAATAGTCCAGATGAATATCAGTTAAATAGACAATTGTATGGATATGAAACAAACAACGGTGGAATTTATATTGAAGAGACAGGTACATTCTTTACATATGAGCGTACACCAGAGCAAAGTATTTATAGTTTAGAAGAGTTATTCCGTCATGAATTTACTCATTATCTGCAAGGGAGATATGAAGTTCCTGGTTTATTTGGAAGAGGAGATATGTATCAAAATGAAAGGCTAACTTGGTTCCAAGAAGGAAATGCAGAGTTTTTCGCAGGATCTACTCGTACGAATAACGTTGTACCAAGAAAGAGTATAATTAGCGGATTATCATCTGATCCTGCAAGCCGTTATACAGCAGAGCGTACACTATTTGCTAAATACGGTTCTTGGGATTTCTATAATTACTCGTTCGCATTGCAGTCTTACTTATATACGCATCAGTTTGAAACATTTGATAAAATTCAAGATTTGATTCGTGCGAATGACGTGAAAAATTATGATGCATATCGTGAAAATCTAAGTAAAGATCCTAAGTTAAATAAAGAGTATCAAGAGTATATGCAGCAGTTAATTGATAATCAAGATAAATATAATGTACCGGAAGTAGCAGATGATTATTTAGCTGAACATGCACCGAAATCGTTAACTGAAGTGAAAAAAGAAATTAGTGATACGTTGCCTATGAAAGATACAAAAATGACAAAACATAATTCTCAATTCTTTAATACATTTACATTAGAAGGTACGTATACAGGTAGTGTCACAAAAGGTGAATCAGAAGATTGGAAAGCAATGAGTAAAAGAGTAAATGAATCTTTAGAACAATTGGCGCAAAAAGAATGGAGTGGCTACAAAACTGTTACAGCATACTTCGTCAATTATCGTGTGAATAGTTCAAATGAATTTGAATATGATGTAGTCTTCCATGGAATCGCAAAAGATGATGGAGAAAATAAAGCTCCAACGGTTAATATAAATGGCCCTTATAGCGGTCTTGTAAAAGAGGGAATTCAATTTAAAAGTGATGGCTCAAACGATGAAGATGGAAAAATTGTTTCTTATTTATGGGAATTTGGAGATGGAAGCACAAGTGCAGAAGTGAATCCAGTACATGTATATGAAAGAGAAGGTTCTTATAAAGTATCGTTAAGAGTAAAAGATGATAAAGGCAAAGAGAGCAGAAGCGAAACAACTGTTACGATTAAAGATGGAAGTTTAACAGAATCAGAACCAAATAATCGTCCAGAAGAAGCAAATCGTATCGGGCTAAATAGTACGATAAAAGGCAGTCTTATTGGCGGGGACCACACTGATGTTTATACATTTAATGTAGCATCAGCGAAAGATATCGACATTTCTGTTTTAAATGAGTATGGAATTGGGATGACATGGGTACTTCACCATGAATCAGATATGCAAAATTATGCAGCTTACGGTCAAGCCAATGGGAATCATATAGAAGCGAAATTTAATGCAAAACCAGGCAAGTATTACTTGTATGTATATAAATATGATAATGGTGATGGAACGTACAAATTATCAGTAAAATAAGTGTCTTTCCAATGTATGTTTAACTTTACTTTTTGTGGAAAATAGTATATTATATAGATATATAATATATCGGTTATTTTCTAGGAGGAGCCTGTCACAATAGGTTTCTCCTGTTCTTTTTTAGAGGCCTGTCTTACAGGCTTTTCTTTAAAAGGTAAATAACTGAAAATTAAGAACTATAATCTTTGAAAGAGGTGGGGCATACATATAACAAAAAAGGGATTGTTTAAGAAAGGGGGATAAGAAATGGTCTTGTTTGGTTATCCACTTGAAACAATTTATTTATATGGATTTATTATTGCTACTATACTCACTGTTATTTATATCTTCTTTGGAGATATATTTGAATCGATATTTAGTTTTGGGGGCGGAGCTGTATCCGTTGTTACTTTATTACTTAGTTTCTTCGCCATGTTATGTGGGCTTAGTTATATAGGAGAATATTTGTTTTCCTTTAATAGTATTACTATTTTTGGGGCTGCATTTGCTATATCTTTTATCGGTGTTTTCATCATGAAAATACTAATTTTAAAACCGATTGCAGAAGCAGAGCAAAATACCGTACAACGTATGGATGAATTTATCGGTTGCAAAGGAGAAGTCATTACGACAATTCCTACAGAAGGATTTGGTGAAGTATTAATTTCATCCCAATTTGGAAGTAATGCAATCCCAGCTAAAACAGTTGGAAAAAAAGATATTTCGCAAGGAACAGAGGTTATTATCGAGGGAGTCCAAGATGGTGTTTTACTTGTACAAAACATCGCTTATTCTTTAAAGAAACCAAAATTATAAGGGGGAATTTACATGACGATTCCATTAATTATCGGTGGAGTTTTACTGGCAATTTTAATTCTACTCATTTTAGTATTCATTACGAAGTATCGTACGGTTGGTCCAGATGAAGCGTTAATTGTTACAGGGAACTGGCTTGGTGGAGGAAAGAATGTTGTTACCACTGATGATGGAAAGAAGATTAAGATTATCCGCGGGGGCGGTACTTTCGTAGTTCCAATTATGCAAAGAGCAGAACCTTTAAGCCTATTAAACTACAAATTAGAAGTTGGTACACGTGATACGTATACGAAGCAAGGTGTTCCAGTTACAGTAAATGGTGTTTCTATTATTAAAGTAGGTTCTACAATTGAAGAAGTATCTACTGCAGCTGAGCAATATTTAGGAAAAGAAACGGAAGAGTTAAAAGTAGAAGCAAAAGAGGTTTTAGAAGGTCACTTACGTGCAATCTTATCTTCTATGACAGTAGAGGATGCGTATAGTAATAGAGAGCAATTTGCTCAAAAGGTACATGAAGTAGCTTCTACAGATTTAAAGAAGATGGGACTTCGCATTGTTTCTTTCACAATTAAAGAAATAATGGATAAAAACGGATACTTAGATGCGCTTGGTCAGCCGCAAATTGCGACCGTTAAGCGTGATGCAACAATTGCGAACGCAGAGCGTGAAAAAGAAGCACGTATTGAAAAAGCACGTGCTGAAAAAGAGGCAAAAGAAGCAGAATATCAACGTGATGCACAAATCGCTGAAGCTGAAAAACATAAAGAATTAAAAGTACAGTCCTATAAGAGGGAACAAGAGCAAGCCCGTGCAGATGCGGATCTTTCTTACGAATTACAACAAGCGAAAGCACAACAAGGTGTTACAGAAGAGCAAATGCGCGTTAAAATCATTGAGCGTGAAAAGCAAATCGAGTTAGAAGAAAAAGAGATTGCGCGTCGTGAAAAGCAATATGATGCAGAAGTTAAGAAAAAAGCAGATGCAGATCGCTATGCTGTTGAGCAATCAGCGGAAGCAGAAAAAGTAAAACAAATTAAAAAGGCAGATGCGGATCAATATAAGATTGAAGCTGAAGCGAGAGCTCGTGCGGAA
Source organism: Bacillus sp. RB3 (assembly GCF_030164735.1). NCBI lineage: Bacteria > Bacillati > Bacillota > Bacilli > Caryophanales > Bacillaceae > Bacillus > Bacillus sp. RB3. Next base: position 50,150 of record NZ_JASNGE010000025.1, on the reverse strand, counting down.
GAAGTACGTGTAGAAGGTTTAGCGAAGGCGGAAATCGAAAAAGCGCAAGGTCAAGCGAAAGCGGAAGTACAAAAAGCACAAGGTACGGCGGAAGCAGATGTTATTAGATTAAAAGGTTTAGCAGAAGCAGAAGCGAAGCAAAAAATTGCAGAGGCATTTGAGTTATATGGCCAAGCGGCAATTATGGATATGGTTCTTAAAATGCTTCCAAGTTATGCGAAGGAAGTGGCAAGTCCGCTTAGTAACATTGATAAAATTACAGTTGTTGATACAGGCGGCGGTGGTAAAAATAGCGGCGCCGGAAAAGTTGCGGGTTATGCAACTGATTTAATGGCAACGATGCAAGAAACGTTAAAAGCTTCTTCTGGAATTGACTTAAAAGAGTTATTAGAAGGATTTGCTGGAAAAGGAGCGGTACAACAATTATCAAGTGATAAACCTGTTGTATCTGTAGTAGAAGATGAGAAAAAAGAAGTAGAAAAAGATAAAGAATAGTAAGGTGGAAAGAACCTCTAGTAAGTGAAATACTGGAGGTTCTTCTGTGAATTATAATATTTCGAATAATATACATTTTTATATATTGTTTTAATTATTTAATTTATATAGAATGAAAAAGGTATGTATTAACTCTTTAATAGAAAAAGAGACAAAGAGTTAATACAATTAATCGTGTAATTTATATAAATAAATTAAATGTGAGATAATTACATTTAAAACGGTATGGAGGGGTAGAAATATGTTTCAAGGGAAATTAAGGAGTAGTAGTTTAAAAACAAAGTTACTTGTGTCATTTGTTATCATTTTAATTCTTCCAAGTATTGTAATTGGTTGGACGTCTTATCAACAGGCGAAGACGAATTTTAATGAAACGATTTTAAACTCGGCGAAAGATAATATAAAAATTTTGGATAATGTAATTAATAAAGAATTGGATAGTAAAAAAGTAGATGCAACTTATTTTACGAAATTATTCACACAATCAAGTTACCAAGCAGATCAAATTCAAAACATACAAAATAAACTAGAAGAATACAATAAACTGCATCCAGAAATGGAAGCAATCTATACAGGATCTAGTAATGGACAGTTCATTCAATCACCAGCTATTCAGATGCCAGATGGATATAATCCTACAGAAAGAGATTGGTATAAAGAGGCCGTGAAGAAAAGTGGAGAGGTAATTGTAACTGCTCCATATAAGTCAAAAACGACAGGGAATATTGTTATTACACTAGCAAAACAAAACGAGGATAAAAGTGGAGTTCTTGGGATTGACTTAATCATTAATAATATTGTTACTACTTCCAAGATGGTTAATATCGGTAAGGAAGGATATGTAGCGATATTTGATCAAGATAAAAATGTAGTAGCGCACCCGAAAATGAAGCCAGGAGAGAAATTAGAAGAGAAACTTAGTAAAGAATTGTATAAACAGGAAGCTGGAGATTTTTATTATTCATTAGATGGTGAAGATCGCAATATCACTTTTAAAACGAATAAGAAAACTGGATGGAAAATAGCAGGAATTATGCCTTCAAAAGAAATTATCGAAGCAGCTAACCCTATTTTCTATAAAACAATAACTGTTATTGGTATTTCATTAGTAATTGGTGGGATTTTAATTTACTTCATAATTGCTTCTATTATTAGTCCGTTAAAACAACTTGTTATATCATCGAAAAAGATTAGTGAAGGCGATTTAACAGAGTCAATTACAGTTCATTCTAAAGATGAAATTGGGCAGCTAGGAGAAAGTTTTAACGAGATGGCTGCATCGTTACAAAGTGTCATTTCCAATATAAACACTTCAGCAAGTCATGTAGCGGCATCTTCAGAAGAATTAACAGCTAGTATGAAGCAGACAAGCGAAGCAACGGAACAAATTACACAGGCGATAGAGCAAGTATCAAGTGGTGCAGAAATACAAACGAAAGAAGTTGAAGAAGGAGCAACATTGTTAGAAGAAGTTACAGAAGGAATTCAGCGTGTTGCAGATAGTTCTTCATTAGTATCTACAGCCTCTATGTATACGAAGAAAAAAGCTGAAAATGGTGGGAAGTTAGTTGAACAAACTGTGAATCAAATGCAATTAATTCATGAGTCTGTTTCGCAGTCAGACAAAATCATTGGTTTGTTAGACGATAAGTCGAAACAAATTGGAGCAATCCTTGAAGTGATTCAACATATTGCTGAACAGACAAATTTATTAGCGTTAAATGCGGCAATTGAGGCTGCGAGAGCTGGAGAGCAAGGAAGAGGATTTGCAATTGTAGCAGATGAAGTGCGAAAGCTAGCAGAACAATCAGGACAGTCTTCTACGGAAATTGGGAAACTAGTGAAAGAGATTCAATTTGATATAAAAGAAACAGTAAGCTCTATGAATCAAGTTGGAGTAGAAGTACAATCAGGACTTGTAGTTGCAAATGAAACGAAGCAAAGCTTTGCTGAAATATTGAAATCTACGGATGATACAGTTGTACAAATTGATAACATGGTAGATGTAGCAAAACAAATGACGGTAGATGCAAAACAAGTAAGTGCATCTATTAATGAAATTGCAGCTACAATTGAAGAAAATGCAGCAAGCGTTCAAAATATTGCTGGTTCCTCTGAGGAACAATTAGCTTCAGTAGATGAAATAAATGCAGCAGCAGTCCATTTATCACAAATGGCAGAAGAATTACAAGAGATGATTAGTAAGTTTAAAGTGTAATAACGAATGTTAAGAAACGAGGTAGTAATTTTACTTCGTTTCTTTTTTTATGAAGAGAAAAAGAAAGAAATATAGAGTAACCGTGTTATGATTAAGTATAATTAAAGAGACTGTATATTCTTTAAATTCTATCTTTAATCATGTTAGGGGAATGGTTTTGAAATTAAAAAAATTAAAACTCCAACCGAGAATTACATTAACTATTAGTACACTTATTTTAGTTGTACTTATGCTAACGAGTTATTTATTTTATTACATATTATCTGAAACGGTAGAAGAGCAAATTGGCAAAAGGGCTTTGCATGTTGCGAAAACAGTTGCTGCTATACCTGAAATAAAGGAAGCTTTTCAAAAAGAAAACCCAGCTTCTATTATTCAGCCAATTGCAGAAAGAATTCGAATGGATACAGAGGCTGACTTCATTGTAGTTGGAAATAAAGAGGGGATTCGATATGCACATCCTGAGCGAGATAAAATAGGAGAAGCGATGATTGGTGGAGATAACAAAGGCGTTTTATTAGAAGGAAAATCATATGTTTCGAAAGCAACTGGATCATTAGGCCCTTCATTACGCGGAAAAGTTCCAATCCGTAATCAGGAAAATGAAATCATTGGTGTGGTGTCTGTTGGATTTTCAATGGATGATATTCATGGAGCGGTAGAGGTGTATGGAAAGCGTGTATTTTGGATTACAATAATAGGGCTATTAATTGGAGTAATCGGCTCTATATATTTAGCGGCAAGTATAAAAAGAATGATGTTCGGTATGGAACCAGAAGAAATTTCATCTTTATATGAAGAGCATAGTACAGTGATTCAATCTGTACGTGAAGGGATTATTGTAATCGATAAAAATGGCATGATTAGTTTAGTCAATCAAGCAGCTTATGATATTCTTTCGCTAGATAAACAACAAAATATTATTGGGGAATTTATTTTAAATGTAATTCCTAATTCAACGATACTAGATGTACTTCAAACTGGTGAAGAACAGTTTGATCGCCAATTAAATATAAAAGGACAGGCTGTTATTGCGAACCGTCTACCTATTAAAGTAAAGAATAAAGTAACTGGCGTTGTATCGAGCTTACGTTTGAAATCTGAAATGGATCAGTTAACAGCAGAATTATCTCAGACGAAGCAATATACAGAGGCATTACGAGCGCAAGCGCACGAATATAACAATTTATTGTATACGCTTTCAGGTCTTATCCAATTAGAATCATATGAAGATGCTTTAGAGCTTATTCATAAGGAAACAGCGGTATATCAAGATTTTGTTCAATTTATTATGAAGCGGATTCAAAATCCATGGCTAGGTGGAATTTTAATTGGATTTTATAATAGAGCACGAGAGTTGAAGATTGATTTTATGCTAGATAGAGAAAGTGGTTTAGACAAATTAAGTCCACATATTGAGAGTAATTATGTCGTTTCTATTTTAGGAAATTTAATTACGAATGCATTTGAAGCAATTGAAAAAAATGAAGAGAATGATAAGAGAGTAAGGATGTTTGTAACTGATATTGGAGAAGAAATATTAATTGAAGTGGAAGATTCAGGGCAAGGGATTCATGATGAAATAATTACTAGCATATTCTATAAAGGCTTTTCGACGAAAGAAGGAGGAGAGCGAGGATATGGATTAGCAAAAGTGAAAGAGTTAGTAGAAGATTTAAATGGAAGTATTGCAATCGAAAAAGGGGATTTAGGTGGTGCGTTATTTATTATTGCACTACCGAAAGAGAGAGGCGAATAGTAATGGGTGAGGAGATTGAAGTATTAATTGTAGAAGATGATATTCGGATTGCTGACATTCATCGTCGTTTTACTGAAAAAATTGAGGGATTTAAAGTAATTGGAACGGCAACGACTGGAGAACAAGCGAAAGAATGGCTAGAGCTTGTGAAGCCACAGCTTGTGTTATTAGATGTGTACTTACCTGATATGCAAGGAACGGAACTTGTCACATATATTAGGCATCATTTGCACGATACAGATATTATTATGATTACAGCGGCATCGGAAACAGATGTAGTGAGGCACGCCCTGCGGGGCGGAGTAACAGATTATATTGTAAAGCCACTAATGTTTGATCGATTTAAGGCGAGTTTGGAAAGTTATCAAAAAAAGATTGTGCAGCTGAAGAAAAATAATCAATTATCTACAGAACAAATAGAACATTTATGGTCTCAAAGAGGCGTAAAGGGAAATGAAATGGAATATGCCCCGAAAGGGATAGACCCCTTAACTTTAGCAAAAATAAAAAAACATATGTTAACAGTTAATGAAGAAGGGATTACAGCAGAGGTACTAAGTTCAATGGTAGGCGTAAGTCGATCAACTGCAAGGCGCTATTTAGAGTATTTAATATCTGGGAAGAAAGTCCACGCAGAGCTAATATATGGGAGTGTGGGGAGACCGGAGAGACGGTATTTTCTTGTTTCTTCATAATAAAAAACAGTAGAGGATTTATTTCTTCTACTGTTTTTTGCGTCTTATATTGGAATAATCCCAATTACAATGCCAGTAATCAACATCACCATTGTCGTTCCAACTGCCCACAATAAAGTAAAACGTTGATGTTCACCAAAATCAACTTTTGCCATCCCAACTAATAAATAAGTGGATGCAACAAGAGGACTTAATAAGTGAACGGGTTGCCCAAGTAAGGAAGCACGTCCCATTTCAGCTGCACTAATTCCGTAAGTAGCAGCAGCCTTAGTTAAAATAGGTAATACCCCAAAGTAAAATGCATCATTGGACATGAAAAATGTGAATGGCATACTAAGAAGAGCTGTAATAATTGGCAATTGTGGTCCAAGTGCATCTGGTATAAGAGTTACTACACTGTTAGCCATGGCATCTACCATTTTTGTTCCAGATAAAATACCAGTGAAAATACCGGCAGCAAATACGAGAGAAACAACTGCTAATACATTCCCTGCATGAGAAGCAATACGTTCTTTCTGTTGCTCTAAGTTTGGATAGTTAATCATAACAGCGATAGCAAAAGCGACTGTAAATAAAACAGGTAACGGCATAACTTCTAGTATGAGACAGACAAGTAATGTAGCGGTTAATAAAAAGTTAATCCATAGAAGTTTAGGACGTTTATGCACTGCGGCTTCGACAGTTGCAGCTTGCTCATCCATTGTTTGCATTTGTTTTAAATACTGTACATCCATAATTCCTAAACGTTTTCTTTCTTTTTTTCCAAGATAGTAAGCAACGAAAACAACCCAAATTGCACCAGCAATCATTCCTGGAATAAGAGGTGTAAATAATTCGGAAGCCTCAAGTCCAAGTGCGCTCATAACACGAGCTGTGGGTCCACCCCAAGGTGTAAGATTTGTTACCCCCGCCCCTAACATAACAACTCCAGCTAATATGAGGGGGTTCATTCCAAGGCGCTTATATAGTGGATACATTGCGGAAACTGTAATCATGTATGTTGTTGTACCGTCACCATCTAGAGAAACGATAATAGTCAATATAGCCGTTCCGATAACGATTTTTAAAGGATCTCCTTTTACAAATTTTAAAATCTTACTAATGACAGGATCGAATAAACCGCTATCAATCATAATCCCAAAATATAAAATAGCGAACATAAGCATAATACCAGTAGGTGCTAATTTTTGAATTCCCTCTAACATCATAGGCCCCATATTGGCATAGAATCCGCCAATTAATGCAAAAACACTCGGAATTAATATTAATGCTACTAGCGCTGACATACGTTTCGTCATAATTAAAAACATAAAGACAAATACCATCGCAAATCCAAGTAGTGCTAACATGTGATTTCCCCCTCAAAAGAATGATTGCGCTTTCAAAATAGAATAAAAATTCAGAAAAAGGTTTTTTATTTATAATAAAAGCATCTATTCAAATGGTAAATAATTTGAAAAATAACATCATTAGAAGCATAATTTTTATTTTGTTCATTTTGTTCACGGTAGTTAATTTGAATTTTTAAAAAGTAAGCTGCTCCTCGTAAGAATGGTAGAATAAGATGAAAATAGTGAAGTGTGAAATAGGGAGTAGATGTTATATGAAAACGAGAATTGAAGCGATTTATAGCTCTTATGAAGGAAAAGTAGAGGAGATTTTTATTAATGAATCTTCTTACGTATATGAATGGGAGAAATTACTGATGATCCGAAAAAATGACGGTGAGCTTAAAAAAATTGCAGTCGGGATTAGTGGAAATATAAGATTGGTAAATGTAGAAGTTGGACAGGAAATTAGTGAGGATACATTATTAGTTAAGTTAGAAGATGATTTGTTAATTACAGGTTGCGAGTGATGAGAGATGTGTAGAAATAACTACACATCTTTGTTTGTTTCCTATATTACAAAAAGCACATTGTTTTTTCACAAATTTCACACAACCTTTTGGTATTCTTTTCGTGGAGTATACGCTTTCTAGGGAGGAATATTGATGAAAGTAAAATATGTCGTACTTGCTATATGTTTATGTTTCGTATTTACGGTAGTCGGGTGTGAGAAAAAGGAAACAGCAGCTGTTGCCATTGATGAGAAACATGATAAATGTGATATTTGCCAAATTGGGGTAACAGATAATCAATTTGCAACAGAAATTATTTTAGAAAATGGAAAAGCGTTAAAGTTTGATGATATCGGTTGTATGTATAAATGGATGGAGATCAATTCAGGTGAAAAGACGAAAGAGAAATTTGTCCGAGATTATGATTCGAAAGATTGGATTTCGTTAGAAGAAGCTACTTACGTATATGATAAAACAATAACGACACCGATGGCTTATAATGTCATTTCATTTAAAAATAAAAAAGATGCAGAGAGCTTTGTATCTAACTATAAGGGTAAAGTTCTTTCGTATAAAGAGCTAGCAGAGCATAAATGGGAAATGAATAAAGAGATGATGGGGAAACCGAAAGCAGGAAATCATGGTGGACATCATTAATAATAGAAAAAGACAACTATATAGTTGTCTTTTTCTATTATTACTCAGGTGCAAATATAGAAAAGGTGTAAAATTTTTAGAAGAACGGTTACAATGGAATATAGTAACCTAAAGCAATCATTTATCCCGCATTAACGGGCAGTAAGATCCCCACCTCAAAATTTAGTGAAAGCAAAGAAGTTAGGTGGAGTCGGGCTGCCCGTAAAAGCCCGATTGGTGTGGGCTAATAATTAGTGGTGGATGAACAAAACCCCCACTAATTAAATTTTCACTTTATGTACTTTTTAGAAATGTATACAAATGCGGTAAAAACGTGCTAAACTAATTGCTTCATAATGTTAATGATGGGGCCATCAGGCGTATCATTTCAATAGGTTGAGAAACATAGTATAAGCTTAAGATAATCCGATTAAAGAAGGAATATAAAGGGCTTATGGATAAATGTACTCAAGAAGAGTTATTGTATGTGATGGAGGAATGGTTAAGAAAACATTATCTTTCATAGGAGCTGTAGTTGTGAGAAAACAAAAAATTTTATTATGTATTTTATTAGGACTTTTAATGACGGTAGTGGCTTGCGATAAGCAAGAAGAACCAGAATCGAAACCGGTTCATGTGAAAAATGAAAAGAAAAAAGAGAAGCATAAAGAACAGGAAGAATCTAAAGAAGAGAAAAGTATAAATTTAATGGACAAACAGTTGTTACTTTCAGCTACCCTTGGAGACACAGAGACAGCTATGAAGTTGATTCAGGATGGAGCGAATATAAACGTAGAAGGTGACAACGGAGAAACGCCTGTCCTTGCAGCGACGTACCAAAATCATGTAGAGACAGTTAAAGCATTAATTGGTGCAGGTGCTAATATTGAAATTAAAGATGAGAAAAAAAGTAATCCACTTCTTTATGCAAGTAGAGAAGGATATACGGATATTGTAAAAGTATTAATTAATGCAGGAGTTAATACGAAAGAAACGACTAGGTCAGGTGGGACAGCACTTATTTCTGCATCTGAGCGTGGTCATGTAGAGGTTGTTAAAGAATTATTAGAGCATACAGATATTGATGTGAATTATAAAAATGAACGTGGTGGAACAGCGTTATTAGAAGCAATTGTATTAGGAAATGGTAGTGAAAACCATAAGAAAGTAATTCAATTGCTTATTGATCACGGTGCAGATGTAAACATGGCTAACAAGGAACATCTGACGCCACTGCAATACGCTGAAAAAAGAGGTTTTAAAGATATTGTAAATATGTTGAGGGTAGCTGGAGCGAATGAAGTAGTACAGCCACAACAACCAGTAGAGTAAAAAACGGAAAATAATCCCATTTAGATAGACAGAATGAAGAAATCAGTTAGTATGATGGATTCAGTAATGTGTATTTGAATGGGATTTTTATTTTGAACATGAAAAATAGATTATGAATGGATGGTATATGGAGTAAATAAGGAGGATAAAAATGAGGCTCTCAAAACTTGATTTAATAGTAATTCAGGCAGAGGTTTTATTTGTTCATAATCAAGTAGGAAAAATGAAATATGTAAATGAACAAGGAAATCCGAAAGCACCACGTTTTTTTCTTGGCAGAACTCGTGAAGGGAGTATAACGAGATATCATTGTAATGTGGACGATGAAACGGTAAGTAAGATTGAGAAGTTAATTCGAGAACCTTCAAAGCATATAGAGATAGCAAAGATTATTAATATATTAAATGAAGAAAGAACAGTGGAAAATATTTGGATGGGTCCTGCTTTCATGTTTCATAGTAATTTACATAAGCCGACTAGAACAATACAAATAACTGAGAAGAATAGAGAGCTTTTGCGAGAAAATTTTCCTAATCTAATAGAACAGATGGAATGGAGGAAACCTTATTTTGCAATTGTAAAAAATGAAAAGGTAGTTTCCGTTTGTTGCAGTGCCAGAAGTACGCCCGTAGCTGCTGAGGCAAGTGTGGAAACTTTAGCGGAATTTCAAGGGAATGGATATGGTACTGATGTTGTTACAGCCTGGGCCTTATCAATACAAGAGGAAAAGCGCATTCCACTTTATAGTACTGCTTGGGATAACTTTGCTTCGCAAGCAGTGGCAAGCAAACTAAAACTTATTAACTATGGAATGAATTTACATATTGATTGAATTTTAAGTATTGTTTCGTTCTATTCGTTTGTATTAGAATATATGGATTAATGTAAATAGTGATATGGTGAATATTAACATTCGGTTAACACCTAATTAACAATCTATCAAAACTGACTTAATAAATGCGTAATATAGTAAAGGTAACAAAATAAATAGGGTAGAGAACATTTGAGAACACCCACTTACATATAATGTGCCACTTTCTTAGGTGTGCTCTATTCCCTAGAGTTCAAATAAGGGGAAAGGCGTTCTATGTAAGTAGGTGTTTTTAGTTTGGATAAAAATAGAACAGTTAGGTGGAAAAAAATGTTTAAAGAACCTTATATTGCGATGATAAAGGATTGGAAAGGATACAAAGCATACAAAAAATTGCCGAAAACAGTTTTTCTTATGACTGGTTCAATGCTGGAATTACCAGAGCGTATATATGAATTGCAGAAACATGGACATGATGTATTTCTTCATTGTGATTTTATACAAGGCTTAAATACGAATACAGAGGAAGCGCTTTTGTATATTCAAGATGTTATCGGGGCACAAGGTATTATTTCAACAAAGGGTTCAACAATTCGAAATGCTAATAAAATTGGATTGAAAACAATTCAACGTATTTTTATTGTAGATACTTTATCCCTTACTAAATCAATTGAAAATTGTAAAACGACTAAACCAAATGCAGTAGAGATTATGCCGGGGATTATGCCTTCTATAATTAAACAGCTAGTAGAGGAAATAGAGTTTCCTATTATTGCAGATGGGCTGATTCAAACGCGAGAAGATGCGGAAATTGCAATTCATGCAGGAGCAAGTGCGATTTCAACAAGTCATTATGAAGTATGGATACAAGAAGAAAAAAGGAGTGCAACCTTGTGATTGAATTGAAAAATGTTTCAAAGGTATATAAAAATGCAGAAGAGACAGCGGTTAAAGGCGTATCGGTTCATATTAAGAAGGGTGAATTTTTTGTTTTAGTTGGACCTTCGGGATGCGGGAAAAGCACATTATTACGAATGATCGCTGGCTTAGAAGAGATTTCTTCAGGAGATTTAATTATTAATGAACGTGTTGCAAATGATCTAGAGCCGAAAGACCGTAATCTATCAATGGTATTTCAAAATTATGCATTATATCCACACTTATCTGTAGAAGAAAATATTTTATTTGGACTTAAGGTAAGAAAAGTACAAAAAGAAGAGCGACAAAAGCGATTAATGGAAGCTATTGAAATGATAGGACTGAAAGAGTATGTGAAAATGAAACCAGGCCAATTATCAGGCGGACAAAGACAGCGTGTTGCACTTGCCAGGGCAATTGTGAGTCAAGCACCAATCTGTTTAATGGATGAACCACTTTCAAATTTGGATGCGAAATTACGTGCGCAAATGAGAATTGAAATTAGAGAAATTCAGCAGCGATTAGGAATTACGATGATTTACGTTACCCACGATCAAATAGAAGCGATGACTATGGGAGATCGTATCATGGTTTTAAATAAAGGAAGTATACAGCAAGTTGGAACACCACTTGACATATATAACGAACCAGCAAACGAATTTGTTGCAAGCTTTATAGGTTCTCCTTCTATGAATATAAATGATGGGGAAGTAAATAAAGAAAAAGGTGTATTACATATAGGGCAATTGCAAATTCCATTATCTATTAGACAGTTAAAGCAATTACCAGAAGGAACAATTCGCATAGGCATGCGCCCTGAGCATATTGCACTGTCTGAGGAGGGACAAGAAGTGACGTTGCAATTTGTAGAAGTATTAGGGAATGAATCTATATTGAACTTTGCGGTAAATGGAACAACTTGGAGTGCGAAAGTCATCGGACAGTTACTCTTGAACAAAGGTGACAAAGTAAAATTATTATTCTCGCAAGAAAAGTTATGCTTCTTTAATGAAAACACGAATGAACGCTTAAAAGTGGTAGCTGAAGAAGAGTTGAAAGTGGTGGCGAAATAATGATCGAAGTAAGTAAGTTACCAGTTCAAACAAAGGTGTCAAAAAAGAAAAAATTATGGGGGAGAACGAAAGATTTAAGAATAGGATTATTGTTTTTGGCGCCATCTATTTTGTTATTTTCGATTTTTTTGTTCTATCCATTGTTTAGGACAATTTACTATAGCTTTTATTTAACCGATATACATGGGGAAGCTAATCTTTTCGTTGGCTTAGAAAATTATCAATACTTATTCTCTGATCCAGCCTTCTACAAAAGTATAAAATCAACTTTATTATTTGTTTTATATACAGTGCCTACGAGTATTATATTTGCTTTGTTTCTTGCATTGATTGCAAATGGAAAAGTAAGAGGTATTGGGTTATTCCGAGTTCTGTTTTCTTCGACGATGGGAATATCAGTAGCTGCTAGTGCAGTGATTTGGCTATTTTTATTTCATCCAAGTGTAGGGTTATTTAATAATATATTAGCCTCTATGAACCTTCCTGCAATCGCATGGTTAACGAGTCCGGACTGGGCACTATTCTCTGTATCAGTTACAACAGTTTGGGTGAATACAGGTTTTGCATTTTTAGTTATATTAGGTGGTTTACAAAATATCGATACGTCGTTATATGAGAGTGCATCTATAGATGGTGCTAGTTATTTATATAAACTTCGCCGTGTTACATTACCGATGCTATCACCAACTTTATTCTTTATTGTAACAGTAACATTAATTAGTGCGTTCCAAAGCTTTGGGCAAATTGATATTTTAACGCACGGTGGACCAAATGATGCAACGAATTTGATTGTGTACTCGATTTACAAAGAGGCGTTTGTGAATCATCAATTTGGAACAGCAAGTGCACAAGCAATGGTATTATTTGTTTTCATTTTCCTTGCTACATTACTTCAATTTAAGTTTGCTGAGAGAAAGGTGCATTATAAATGATTGTTAAACAGTGGAAACAAAATTTCCTATTATACATGCTGCTCATTATTAGTGCAGTAATGGTATTTTTTCCTGTACTGTATGCATTTTTAATAAGCTTTATGACACCAGACGATATTCAAATGAGAAGGTTATTTCCGACCCAGTTTACTTTTGATAATTTCATTAATATTTTTCAAAAAGTACCGCTTTTTACATACTTATATAACAGTTTAATTGTATCGACAGTCGTTATGATTGGACAACTTATCGTATCAAGTTTAGCAGCTTATGCTTTTGTTTTTCTTCAGTTTAAAGGGAGAAACTTAATTTTCTTCCTGTTTATTTCAACGATGCTGATTCCGTGGGAAGCAACGATGGTGCCTAACTTTTTAACAATTCAAAACTTTGGTTGGATCAATAGTTTCGCCGGGATGACAGTGCCGTTTTTTGCAACAGCTTTCGGTATTTTCTTGTTACGTCAACATTTTATGACACTTCCGAATGAACTGAAAGAAGCTGCTTTTATTGAAGGGATTGGAAATATAAGATTTTTATTCAGCGTTGTAATTCCGTATTGTAAAACGAGTTTTATTACGCTTGGAGTATATAGCTTTTTAACAACATGGAATATGTATTTATGGCCACTTTTAGTGACCACTGATGAAAAAGTAAGAACAGTGCAAATCGGTGTGAAGCAGCTTCAGTCTCAAGAAGTTGCAACTGATTGGGGAAGCGTAATGGCCGGTGTTACGGTTATCGTTATTCCAACATTGATTTTACTATTTTTAGGGCAAAAGCAATTACAACAAGGATTAACAAAAGGTGCAATTAAATAACTAAGAGAAGGTGAGATTTAAATGAGTCTAGTTAAAAAAGGTGCTGCTCTATTAATGGTAGCAACAATGGCATTATCTAGTGCCGCTTGTTCAAATAGTAAAACAGAAGGAAAACCTGAAGCACAGGCAAAAGTAGCACCAGTTGAAAAAAATGGTGATAAAACTGTAATTCGCTTCTGGCATGCGATGGGTGGAAAAACACAAGGAGTACTAGATAGTCTTGTTGCAGACTATAATAAGTCACAAAATAAATATGAGATAAAGGCAGAGTTCCAAGGAACATATGAAGAGTCTTTAACGAAATTTAGAACGATATCTGCAACGAAAGAAGCGCCAGCTCTTGTTCAATCGAGTGAAATTACAACGAAATATATGATTGATAGTAAAAAAATCACACCAATTGATAGCTGGATAAAAAAAGATAAGTACGATACGTCAAAATTAGAAAAAGCAATTACAAATTATTATTCAGTTGATGGAAAAATGTATTCTATGCCATTTAATTCATCTACACCAGTATTAATTTATAATAAAGATGCTTTCGCAAAGGCGGGCTTAGATCCAGAGAAAGCTCCAAAAACATATGCTGAATTACAAGAAGCAGCGAAAAAGTTAACGATTAAAGAAGGCGGAAATGTAAAACAATATGGATTCTCCATGCTTAACTACGGTTGGTTCTTTGAAGAATTGTTAGCGACACAAGGTGCTTTATATGTAGATAACGAAAACGGTCGTAAGGATGCTGCAAAAAAGGCGGTATTTAATGGTAAAGAAGGACAGAAAGTATTTGGAATGTTAGATGATTTAAATAAAGCTGGTGCCCTTGGAAAGTATGGAGCAAGTTGGGATGATATTCGTGCCGCGTTCCAGTCTGGACAAGTTGCTATGTATTTAGATTCTTCAGCAGGTGTTCGTGATTTAATTGATGCATCTAAGTTTAATGTAGGTGTTTCATATATTCCGTATCCAGAGGATTCGAAACAAAATGGTGTTGTTATTGGTGGAGCATCATTATGGATGACGAATATGGTTTCAGAAGAAACGCAACAAGGTGCTTGGGACTTTATGAAATATTTAACGAAGCCAGACGTACAAGCAAAATGGCATACTGCAACAGGTTATTTCTCAATTAATCCAGATGCATATAATGAGCCATTAGTAAAAGAGCAATATGAAAAATATCCACAGTTGAAAGTAACAGTAGATCAACTGCAAGCGACGAAGCAATCTCCAGCAACACAAGGGGCTTTAATTAGTGTATTCCCAGAATCACGAGATGCAGTTGTAAAAGCATTAGAAGCGATGTATGACGGAAAGAATAGTAAAGAAGCGTTAGATGAAGCTGCCAAAGCAACAGATAGAGCAATTAGCATTTCAGCTCGTACAAGTCAAAAATAAGAGAAAGCCGTATCCTTAAAAGGGATACGGCTTTCTTTATAGGGAGATAAGGGATCAAAGAAATGATGAAGTCTTATCTCTTTTATATGAGTAAAGGGTCTAGAGTGAATGTTGTCCTTTTCATTATTTATTTAACTCCATTGCGACTTGTTTACCATTTACGAAAACCTCTACTACCGCTACTACAACTTCCATTACTTTTTTCATCTCTCATCTCTCCTTGTTTTTTGTTTCATTTCTTACTTTCAGTATAAGGAGATACAGTAATTACAACTATCGAATTGGATGACAAGAGACTTACATTGTTGTAAGGATAATAGTTTAGTTTGTAATAAAGTGAAACTTTAATCAGCGGGGGTCTTACGGCCCATTAATGCGAGATAAATATGATTCGGGATTTCAATTCTGAACTTTCTGTCGTTTTGAACTATAATTAGAAAGAGGGGGGATAATATGAAAAGAATTCTTGTTATTAGTGATATTCATGGAGAGATAAAAAAGTTTGAACAGTTATTGGAAGAAGCTCAATATGATGCGAAACAGGATCAATTAATCTTACTGGGAGATTATGTAGATCGTGGTCCAAATGCGCGTGCTGTAATTGAAAAGGTAAGAGAATTGAAAGAAGAGGGAGCACTCATTTTAAAGGGAAATCATGAAGATATGATGATTAAGGCGTTAACGACAAATGAGGAACATTCATGGAACCATTGGGTAAAAAGAAATGGTGGAGATAAGACATTATATAGCTATGGATTTGTAGAAGAAGATATTGCGGTTAATGAGAAAGACTTCCAAAAACCGATTTTACACTCTCGTGTATTAGAGGAACATATAAAGTTTATTCAAGAATTAGATCATTACATTGAAACAGAAGAGTATATATTTGTACATGCTGGGGTTGAACCGATGAAACGAGTTTCTGAATCTGAACCATATACGTTAATGTGGATCCGTAATGAATTTCATAATGGATATAGCGGTGAAAAGGTTGTTGTATTTGGGCATACGGAAACAAAAACGCTTCATGGTAGTGAGGAGTGCGGAGTGTATTTTGGTAGTAATCGTATTATTGGAATTGATGGCGGGGCTGTGTACGGTGGTCAGCTAAATTGTTTGGAATTGCCGAGTAAAAAGGTATATGTAATAAAAAATTGAAAGAGATAAGAGGAATCTTATTTCTTTCAATTTTTTATTAAGCTAAATTTAAGACAAAGTTTTTATAATAAAATTTCAAAATTTTAGAAGGAAATAGTTAAAAATGAAAATACGTAATGTAACTACATTCTTTTGTTATGAAGAGAAGAAATGTAATAATAAATAGAATTGAACTATTTGATGGAAGGTGAGAGCATGCGCTTACTTGTAGTAGAAGATAATGCCTCGTTATTAGAGTCTATCGTACAAATTTTGCGTGATGAATTTGAAGTAGATACGGCAATAAATGGAGAAGATGGATTGTTTTTAGCGCTTCAAAATATATATGATGCAATTTTGCTGGATGTGATGATGCCAGGGATGGATGGATTTGAAGTAATTCAAAAAATACGTGATGAAAAGATTGAAACACCAGTCCTGTTTTTGACAGCGAGAGATTCTTTAGAAGATCGGGTGAAGGGATTGGATTTTGGTGGAGATGACTATATCGTTAAGCCATTTCAGGCCCCTGAATTAAAAGCGAGAATTCGCGCTTTACTACGCAGAAGTGGTAGTTTAACAACGCAGCAAACGATTCGTTATAAAGGGATTGAATTGTTCGGAAAAGATAAAGACGTTCAGGTAGATGGACAAAGTATTAAGTTGACATTGAAACAATATGAGCTACTAGAGTATCTCATTCAAAATAGCGGGAAGATTTTAATGCGTGAACAAATTTTTGATCGTGTTTGGGGATTTGATTCAGATACGACAGTAGCCATTGTGGAAGTGTATGTGCATCATTTGCGTAAAAAATTAGAACCATTCGGTTATCAGAAAGATATTCAAACTGTTCGAGGTATTGGATATATATTAAAAGAACAATGAAAAAGGGAAGTATGTTTCAAAAGACACGCATTCGTTTGACTATAGTGAATTCATTAGTATTTATCCTATTAATAGGTATATTAGGTAGTATTATTTATTCATACACATATAAGCGTATTTATAATGAAGTGGATCAATCTATAAAAATGATGGCTCAGTATAGAGAAAAATTAGATGTTAAAATACCACCAAGAAAACGTATGGAGAATATCCAAATTGGAGATCCGCGAGTAACTAGAATAACTTGGAATGGGAAAATAGTGAAAATAGAGGGCGATAATCGTAAATTCCGTTCAATTTTTGAAGAGAATTTGGAAAAATTTTCTCCGGAAAAAATAGGGGAGTTACAAGATATCAAAGTACAAGGACGATATTTTAGAGCATTTTCGCTTCAAAAAGATGGAGAAATAGTTCAAATCGTGCGAGATATAACAGCGGAAGAAGGAATGTTAAATACTTTATTTTTAATCCTCGTTATAGGTTGTAGCATAGGAAGTTTATGTGCGATAGGTATCGGCTTTTTCCTAGCTGGCAGAGCACTCGTACCTATTCAAAATTCATGGGAGAAACAGCAGCAATTCGTTTCTGATGCATCACATGAACTAAGGACACCGCTTGCAGTTATTCAATCAAAAACGGATGTGTTATTTCAGTCACCATCCGCTACGATAGAAGAAAAAGCGATGGATATTTCTACAATTTCAAAAGAATGTAGGCGGTTATCAAAACTCGTTAGTAATTTATTATTACTAGCACGTTCTGATTCTAATCAAATTGAGATGGATAAAAAAACATTTGAACTTGATAAATTGTTAGAAGAAATAGTAGCTCCATATAAAGAGATTGCTTCTTATCAAGAAAAAGAAATGATACTAAAAGTAGAACGTGACGTATCTTTTATGGCTGATAGAGAGCGGATTCATCAAATGATGGTCATACTGTTAGATAATGCGATGAAGTATACAAACGAAGGCGGGCATATTCAAATTGATTGCACGCAAACGAGTAGTTCGATTCGCATACAGGTGAAAGATGACGGGATAGGAGTGAAAGAAGAAGATATTCCGAAATTATTTGATCGTTTTTATCAAGGGGATAGAGCAAGAAGTACGTCAGAAGGAGCTGGATTAGGTCTTTCAATCGCAAATTGGATTGTAGAAAAGCATTACGGAAAAATATCAGTAGAGAGCAAATGGGGAGATGGCACTTGTTTTGAAGTGATTTTCCCTAAAAACCAAAAAATATAAGTAAGAAGACGATCTTGTTTTTACAAGGTCGTCTTTTTTTAAGACAAAGTTAAGAAACTATTTATATTATATATGGCATGAAGAAAGTTCGTTACATGAAGAAGAGACTAGGTGTATGTGAGTGGGGGGTTATCAATCATAATGTTATCTCAAGCAGCGATGAGATGTATGTATAGTATTAAAAAAACTAGGGGAATGATGGGAAAGAAAGTATAAGAGGGAGGAATTAATTTTGAAAAAGAAAATGATGACGGTATTCACTATTGGAGTAATGAGCTTAAGTATATTAGGGGGTGCCTCTCCTTCTGAAACATCAAAAGGAAAGACAGATTACACACAACGTAGTAAAGAACAATTAAATAATGGAAAGATACATGCTGTGCATACAGAAGAAAAGGCAGAGAATCTAGGTATTGAAACGGAAGGGAAAGAACAAATTACGTTAGAAAAAGAAATTCATGAGACAGAAGTAGGAAGAGAAGCGAAGCAGCTAGGAATTTCGATTGAAGGAAAAGAT
Organism: Bacillus sp. RB3; assembly: GCF_030164735.1. NCBI lineage: Bacteria > Bacillati > Bacillota > Bacilli > Caryophanales > Bacillaceae > Bacillus > Bacillus sp. RB3. The sequence goes on along the minus strand of NZ_JASNGE010000025.1, from coordinate 31,436 downwards.
GTTGGGACGCTGTCAGAAGAAATCTATGAAACAAAAGTAAAGCAAGAAGCGTTAAAACTAGGCATATCTATAGAAAATACATCAATTGTAAATTTAATTAATCAAATTAATACGATTAAAATTAATGATGAAGCGGATAAATTAGGTATTTCGACAAATGGAAAAGAAATAGAGGACATTGCAGAAGAAATCTATGGAACGAAAGTAAGAGAGGAAGCAGGGAAGTTAGGTATTTCACCAAAAGGAAAAGAGATAGAAGTGTTAGCACAAGAGGTGTACGAACAAAAAGTGCAGGAAGAAGCAAAAAAATATCATATTGATTTATATGGGAAAGATATATATCAAGTATTAAGAGAAATTAATGAACAAAAGGTGCTACAATTGGCAGATGAGCTTAATATGGACAAAGCGAACATGAATATTCAAGAGCTAACAGAAAAAATAAAAAAAGATCAACCTGAGAGAGAAAAAGAACTAAATTTTGTACCAGTGATTCGAACGGATGCTGACGCATTTTATTCTTATTTAACGAACTAAAAAGGGCGTGAGAGTGATACGGAAGTTTAAGTGGTATATATGTATAGCATTACTAGCTATAGCGGTATGGAGTGTATATACAAATGGAATTACAAAGTATGGGGAGAAGTGGACATTCTTCAATATACAAAACGGGAAAGAACCGGAATTTAGTAATAATGATGAAAAGGTCATTTTATCAAGTGTACCATTAATTCAGCAACTACCAGAGCTAGATAGAGGCTGTGAAGTGACAAGCTTAGCGATGATGTTACAATACGCTGGTGTTTCAGTGGATAAGATGACATTAGCAAATGAAATAAAAAAAGTTGATTTTATAGACGATGGTGTGCGCGGGAATCCAAATGAAGGATTTGTAGGTAATATTTATACATTTTCTGAATCGGGATATGGTGTATATCATGGGCCACTTTTTCAGTTAGCGGAAAAATATTTACCTAATAAAGCTGTAGACTTAACAGGGAAGAATATAGAAGAAATTTATAAGAGGATAAAAGCAGGGCAACCTGTAGTCATGATCACAAATGCAACATTTGCACCATTAGATGCAGCTGAATATACTACATGGGAAACAAATAGTGGAGATGTTTCTATTACGTATAATGAACATTGTGTTGTACTTATTGGATATGATCAGGAATTTGTATATATTCGAGATCCACTTGAGGATAGCTTAGATGTAAAAGTACCGAGAGAAACCTTTGAACAGGCATGGGTACAAATGGGAAGTCAGGCAATTAGTTATGTAAAGAGCGTCAAATAAATTAGGACGAAGAGTTTTAGTAATATGACTATAAGGCGAAGGGTAAAGATTTAAGGATTATAAGAGAAGTTTTATAGAGTAGAAGCTGTTAAGAAATAAGAGAACTTTAGCATATATAATGCTAAAGTTCTCTTATTTTTATGATTAAAATACGTATAAGGAGTGGATATGCAAAAATGCATAATTGACGAAAAATTTACATGTTATCATTATATATTGTTTTATACATGTTAATTGTATAAAATGACACAAGTATCCACATTACATAAAGGAGGCTTATTATGCAAAAAATATTTAACTGGGTTAAATGTATGAGTATCAATAAAAAATTAATCATTTCATTCTTTATTATTTTAACTATACCAGGAATTATTATTGGTGGTGTTTCATATCAAACTGCCAAAACAAATTTTGAACATCAAATGACAGCTAAAGCAAAGGAGAATATTTCGATTTTAAATACTGTTATTTCTCAAAATATAGAAGAGAAATTTGTTGATGCGACGTACTTTGCAGACATCTTAACAGAAGATACATATCTAAATGGACAGGAAGAAATAGTAAGAACGAAGCTAGCGCAATATATAAAACTTCATCCAGAAGTAGAAGGTATTTATATTGGAACAGAGACGGGAAAGTTTATAAGAGAACCATTTATCCAAATGGCTGATGGATACAATCCAAGAGATAGATCTTGGTATAAAGAAGCACATGAAAATAAAGGGAAAGTAATTGTTACTTCACCATATCAATCAGCATCTACCAAAAATATGGTAGTGACAATTGCTAAAGAAGTAAAAGATGGTAAAGGTGTTATAGGAATTAACTTAAATTTAGATAACATCTTAAAAATTTCCAAAATGATTAATATTGGTGAAAAAGGTTATGCAGTTATTTTAGATCAAAATAAGCAAATTGTTAGTCATCCATCTAGAAAACCAGGTGCAAAAGTTACTGATCCTTGGATTAAACCAATTTATGAAGAAAAACAAGGAAATGTGTCTTATACAGAACAAGATGATAAAAAGAATTTAATCTTTGCAACAAATGAGAAAACAGGCTGGAAAGTAGTTGGTGTTATGTTCGATGAAGAAATTAACCAAGCTGCCAGTCCAGTGTTTTATAAGACTTTGATTGTCATTGCTATTGCTATTGCATTTGGTAGTATATTAATTTATTTCATTACAAAGTCTATTACAGGGCCATTACGAAAAATAGCTGAATCGGCATATAAAATTAGTAAGGGAGATTTAACAGAGAAAATTACAATCCATTCCAAGGATGACATAGGGAAATTAGGGAATTCATTTAATGAAATGTCTATGTCTTTACAAGATGTTATTACCCAAATTAGCTTTTCAGCAGAACATGTTGCAGCATCGGCTGAAGAGTTAACAGCGAGCGTACAGCAAGCAAATGATGCGACAGATCAAATTACAATTGCGATGGAACAAGTATCAGGTGGGGCTGAGTCACAAAGTCAAGGTGTTGAAGAAGGTGCGGCTACATTACAACAAGTAAATACAGCAATTCAAGATGTAACTGGAAGCGCAGAGTCAATTTCTATTTCCTCATTACATGCCCGTGAAAGAGCTGAAGAGGGAGAAGATTTAGTTGAACAAACCGCAAAACAAATGCAGTCTATTTCTAGGTCGGTATCCGAGTCAGATGCTATTATTAAACTTCTTGATGAGAAATCAAAGCAAGTAGGAGCTATTTCTGAAGCAATTCAAAACATTGCAACTCAAACAAACTTATTAGCTTTAAATGCGGCTATTGAAGCAGCAAGAGCAGGTGAACAGGGACGAGGATTTGCTATTGTAGCAGATGAGGTTAGAAAATTAGCAGAGCAATCAGGAGAGTCATCTGGAGAGATTGCAAATTTAATTGCAGAAATTAAGGCGGATATTGAACATACTGTTAAGGCGATGGATAATGTGAATGGAGAAGTTCAACAAGGCCTTGATGTTGTAACAAAAACGAAAGTAAGTTTTACGGAAATTTTAAGTTCTACTACACATATTGTTTCTCAAGTTAATCAAATGGTAGAAACAACGAAGAGAATTGCTGGAGATGCAAATGAAGTGACAAATGCTATTGATGAAATTGCAGCTGCTGCAGAAGAAAATACAGCTAGTATGCAAAGTGTTGCAGCTTCAACAGAAGAACAGGTTAATTCCATGGAGGAAATTAGTTCAGCTTCGCAAAACTTAGCTGAGATGGCAGAAGAACTACAAGCGATGACTAGTAAATTTAAAGTATAATAACAGCAGATAAGTAAGGTGAAAATAATATCACCTTACTTATTTTTCTATTCAGCAATTAGGGGAGTCATTAACAGGATGAAAAAAAGAAAAAGACTATGGAATTTATGGAAAACGATTACATTGTTAGTTTGTACAGTTGTAATTTTTTCTTTACTTGTGACAGATATATTAATTAGTCATAATGTAGAACGGACGACGGAGGATAGCCAAGCAGAGAAAGCAAAAACAATTGCACACATTGTGGCGAATGATTCGATTGTAATCGATGGTTTGGTTGGGAAAGCAGATACCTCTGCAATCCAAACGTATACAAATAGAATATTACAAAACACAGGTGTTCAATTTATTGTAGTTATGGACATGAATGGAATAAGAAAGTCACATCCAAATCCTCAAAAAATAGGGCATCATTTTATTGGGGGAGATGAAGGGCCTGCATTGAAAGGAAAAGAACATGTATCGTTAGCAGAAGGAACTTTAGGTATTTCCATGCGAGTGTTTGTACCAATATTTTCTGAAACAGGTGAACAACTTGGAGCAGTGGCTGTTGGTATTTCAGCAGATAATGTAAAAGAGAGAGTTAAGGAAAGTAGACATATCATTTATATTGGTGTCGGAGTGGGTGTATTAGTCGGAATTATAGGAGCAATATTGCTAGCTAGACATATAAAGAAAAGTTTATTCGGTCTTGAGCCGCACAGGATAGCAAAAATTCTTGAAGAAAGAAATACGATGCTACAATCTGTAAAGGAAGGTATTATTGCTGTAGATAAAGAGGCTAGAGTAACGTTAATTAATAATGAAGCGAAACGTCTATTTAAAAAAAGCGGACTTGAAGAAGATTTTATCGGTAAAGATGTTGAGGTATATATGCCAAATTCACGTATAAAAGAAGTGTTGCAAACGGGAGAAGTACAATTAAACGAAGAACAAAATATTTATGGGATTACGATTGTGACGAATCGAGTTCCTTTATATGTAAAAGGAGAAATAGTTGGTGCAATTGCAACATTTCGTGATAAAACGGAGATTAGAAAACTAGCAGAGGAACTAACTGGTATTAGACTATATGCAGAAGCATTACGGGCACAATCTCATGAGTTTATGAATAAGATGCATGTCGTATTAGGGCTTACACATATGAAACAGTATGAAGAATTACAGAAGTATATAAGCGGCATGGTATCAGAGCATCAATATGAAATTGGTGGAGTTATGAAAAGAATAAAAAGTCCAGTATTTGCTGGTTTTTTACTAGGTAAGCTCAGCTATGCTAGAGAGAAAAATATAAAATTAATTATAAGTGAAGATTCTTACATGCCGGAAATAGATGATGAAAGTATTACTCATGAACTTATTACGATTGTCGGAAATTTAATTGATAATGCATTAGAGGCAGTTACGAATTGTGAAAAGAAGCGAGTTGAAGTTAAGATACAACATGGGGATATACTAACTATTACAGTGCAAGATACGGGAAAAGGTATACAAGAAAAAGAAATAGAGGAAGTATTTACGAAAGGTTATTCCACAAAGGGAGATAACCGTGGTTATGGTTTGTATCTTGTAAGAGAAAGTATACAGCGAATAAATGGGGAAATTCATATGCATTCATTAGTAGGAAAGGGAACAACGATAACAATTGAAATACCTAAAGGTAGGGATGAGAGGCAAATATGATTAAAGTTTTAATTGTAGAAGATGACCCGATGGTAGCAATGTTAAATACACATTATTTAGAGCAAGTAGGAGGGTTTGAACTTGTTCAAGCAGTTAACTCAGTAAAGTCAGCGATAGAAATATTAGAGAAATCACGAGTAGATTTAGTATTACTTGATATTTTTATGCCTGAAGAGACTGGTTTTGAGCTTTTAATGTATATCCGGAACCAAGAAAAAGAAAGCGATATTATAATGATTTCAGCTGTACATGATATGGGAAGTATAAAAAAAGCATTACAATATGGCGTAGTAGATTATTTAATTAAACCATTTACATTTGAACGATTTAAAGAGGCATTAACTATATATCGAGAAAAACTTACTTTCATGAAAGAACAACAAAAAATTAGTCAATCGGAATTAGATTCATTAATTTTACAAAAAGAAAAAAGACAGCCTACTGTGACGAAAGAGCTTCCAAAAGGGTTAACGAAGCAAACGTTGCAATTAATTTGGCAGAAGATCGAGTCTCTGAATGGAAGAGTATTTACAACAGATGAAATGGCACAATTAGTTGGAATTTCAAGAGTTTCTATTCGAAAATATGTAATGTTTCTGACTGACATTGGGGTGTTAGAAAACGAAATGATGTACCAACATGTGGGAAGACCTGTAAGTAAATTAAGATGTGTTGATCAAAAGAAAATAGAGTTTTACGTATAAGCGACTTAACATAAGTCGCTTATACTTTTTTTAATTACAAAATCAATTACAAAACTTACAAAAACTATTTTTACTATTGAAAGCGTTTTAATATTGTTATTAAGAAAACGAGGGGGTGCCATATGGGAATTCAAAAGAATGTGGAAGCGGTATCATTTTCTGAAGGAAATGAAGTACAAAGAGAATCTTTCGCTTCTAAAATTATGAATGTAAAAATCGGTGTTATACCTTTACCGTTATATGTAGTATTGGCTGCTATTATTTATGGGGCATCTGTATATAATAAATTGCCAGCAGATATGATTGGTGGATTTGCAGTTATTATGATCATGGGGATTTTCTTAGGCGATATTGGGATGAGAATTCCAATTTTAAAAAATATCGGTGGTCCAGCAATACTTTCGTTATTTATTCCATCATTACTTGTATTTTTTAACTGGATGAATCCAGCTTCAATGGAAGCTGCGACTATGTTAATGAAAAAATCGAACTTTTTATATTTATATATTTCTTGTTTAGTAGTCGGAAGTATTTTAGGAATGAACCGTAAAGTGTTAGTACAAGGTTTCGTTCGTATGTTTATTCCTTTAGTAGTAGGGACGTTAGCTTCTGTAGCAGTAGGATTATTGGTCGGTTCATTATTTGGATTTGAAATGAAGCACACATTCTTCTTTATCATCGTACCAATTGTGAGTGGTGGTATCGGGGAAGGGATTTTACCATTGTCGCTAGCTTATAGTGATATTTTAAATGAATCATCAGCAACGTTTGTATCACAGCTTATTCCAGCAGCTATTATTGGAAATATGTTCGCAATTGTAAGTGCAGGGTATATGAAGCGTTTAGGTGAGAAGAAACCGGAGCTTAGTGGTAACGGTGTATTAGTGAAAACAGACAATCAAGCAGAATTATTAAAAGAACAAAATACAGAGAAGCCAATTGACTTCTCATTAATGGGAGCAGGTTTATTAATTGCGTGTACGTTCTTTATCTTCGGAGGATTTGCTTCTAAGTTCATCGGTATTCCTGGGGCAATCATTATGATTTTCTCAGCAGCGCTTGTGAAATACTTTAAATTAATGCCAGCAAAAATGGAGCAAGGAGCATTCCATTTATATAAATTTATTTCGAAGAATTTAACTTGGCCTTTAATGGTTGGATTAGGATTGCTATATATTCCGTTAAAAGACGTAGCAGCAGTTCTTTCAGTAGGATATGTTGTTGTGTGCGCATCGGTTGTTCTTACAATGGTAGCATCAGGTTTTCTTGTAGGGAAAGTGATGAAAATGTATCCAGTTGAATCAGCGATTGTAACTGGATGTCATAGCGGTTTAGGTGGAACTGGAGATGTTGCTATTTTATCAGCTTCAAATCGTATGGAATTAATGCCGTTCGCGCAAATTTCGACTCGTTTAGGCGGAGCGGCAATGGTTGTAACAGCGACAATATTATTAAAGATGTTTTCATGATCAAACAAGCTAGCTATATTCATATAGCTAGCTTGTCAAATTAAGGGGAGATTATAAGTATGTTAGCAAATCAAATTAATGAAAGATCATTGTTATTGCATAAAGAATTAGTAGGGAAAATTGAAATTACAAGTAAAGTAGAAGTAAATTCAGCGGATGATTTAAGCCTGACGTATACACCAGGTGTAGCGGAGTCTTGTAAAGCAATTGCGGCAGATGAAGAAACGGTGTATGACTATACAGCACGTGGTAATATGGTGGCAGTTGTCTCAGATGGAACAGCGGTACTCGGTTTAGGAAACATTGGACCGAAAGCGGCTATGCCTGTTATGGAAGGAAAAAGTATTTTGTTTAAGAAGTTTGCGAATGTAGATGCTTTCCCATTATGTTTAGGCACAACGGATGTAGATGAAATCGTTACCCTTGTGAAAAATTTAGAGCCTACATTTGCAGGGATTAATTTAGAAGATATTGCAGCACCGCGTTGTTTTGAAATTGAAAAACGATTAAAAGAAGAAACGAATATTCCTGTATTCCATGATGATCAACATGGAACAGCTATTGTCGTTTTAGCAGCTGTTATTAATGCATTAAAAGTTGTTAGCAAACAAATGGATAATGTGAAAATCGTTATTAACGGTGCGGGTTCGGCAGGAATTGCAATTGGAAAATTATTATTAAAGGCTGGTGCAAAGCACATTACGCTAGTTAGCCTAGAAGGTATTGTTTGTGAAGGTGAAACATGGATGAACGAAGCGCAAATTGAAGTTTCAAAAAAGACAAATCGTGAACATGTGCGTGGAACGTTAAAAGAAGCGATTAACCAAGCTGATATTTTTATTGGCGTATCTGCTCCTAACGTATTAACGAAAGAACTTGTACAGACGATGAATGAGAAAGCAATTGTGTTTGCAATGGCGAATCCAATTCCAGAAATCTTCCCTGAGGATGCATTAGGGGCTGGGGCAGCTGTAGTAGGAACTGGGCGCTCGGATTATGCGAATCAAGTAAATAATGTATTGGCGTTTCCCGGAATATTCCGCGGTGCGTTAGATGTGCGCGCAACTGATATTACAGAAGAGATGAAATTAGCGGCAGCATATGGGATCGCTAACATCATTACTGATGAAGAACGTAATGCGAATTATGTAATCCCGAATCCATTAGATAAAAGAGTTGTTCCAAGTGTTGCGGAAGCAGTAGCGAAAGCAGCTATTGATTCAGGCGTGGCACAAATTACGAAAATACCACGTTATTAATAGCTAAAAGCAGTGCCTAAAAGGCACTGCTTTTTTGAGATAAGAAATCAAAATAATGAAGAAGTGTAGAATTATTTATGTTTCTTCACTATTTATTTAATTCCATTGCAACTTGTTTACCATTCACTAAAACCTCAGTTACTGCTACGATTACTTCTATCATTTTTTTCATCTCTCATCTCTCCTCGTTTCATTTCTTACTTTAAGTATAAGAGAAGAGAGATAATTCAACTATCGAAGTACATGACGTAGAAATTACATTGTTGTAAGAAAGTGGTTTATTTTTGTCACTTTACTTAGCGGTGATTACAAACTGATCATAATATTTTTCATTCACATAGATATTTAATAACCATAATCCAGATGAAGGTAGTGACATAGCGAGAGGGAGTTCGCTTGTAGTAGAATTGATTGTATTTGAAGTAGTCCAAGTTTGTTTGGAAATTTCTTTTTGAAAGAGTACTGGTGTTGGAGTTACAGATCCTTGTTTTAGCGCAATAATAGACAATTTTCCAGTAGGTATTTCAGAATCTAGAAAGTACCACATTATTTCATTTTGTTCATTTGCGATAATAGGACTATCAGCCATTGCGATTTTTCCTTCGATGCCTTTTAAAGGTATTTTTCCGTCTATGAATGAGGGGGCTTCTTCCCAATTTACATCTTTTAAAACACTAAGGTGAAAGAAGGAAGGTGCGTTCACTTGAGTGGATGAAGTTGCTATTACGTCTTTTTTTTGTTCTTTTGAATCCGGTTGAGTTTGTGTGCATCCAGTGATGAGGAGGGAGAGAAGTAGCATAGTTCCGATTTTTTTCATGGTGCCACACTCCTAGTTTTTATTGTTAGTGTAATTGTATTTGCTAGAAGGCGGGACAATTCCTTTAAAGTATAAAAAGAGGTCGTAAGTTTTGTACGACCTCTTTTGACATTTTTTATCCCGTAAAGCCCGATTGGTGTAGGTTAATAATCAGTGGGAGATAGCCCCACTAATTAAAGTTTCATTTTATATTTGTTCCGTTGTATAGGTTGGTTCGGTTTCTTTTTGAGGCATCGTCAAAAAAATAACGGACAGAACGATACATACGCCGCCTAATAATTGGTATGCTCCAAAAGCTTCATTTAGCCAAGTGATTGAAACGATGGCAGCTACAAGGGGTTCAATGCTAGATAAAATGCTTGTTTCTGTTGCTGCTAAATATTTAAGACTACCGATATATAGAAGGAAAGAAAGGGTACCACTAACAATGATAAGAATAAGCATAGAAAAAGTTTTCAGTGTAAGGGTTTGTGAAAATTGATTCCACCCGAATGAACGATTATAAATAAGTAGTGCAATTCCTCCGATTAACATCCCCCAACCAATTACTACAGTTGTCCCGCATTCTTTAATGAGAGAAGCCGGATGAAGGGTATAAAATGCAAATCCGATTGCTGTTAATAGTCCAAAAATAATAGCTTCTTTAGATAAAACAATATTTTCAATTGAGCCATTTGTAATAATAAAGTATGTTCCTATTAGCGCGGCTATAATTGCGAATAGTTGCATGGAAGCAGGGAATTTTCTTTGTTCAAATGCAACATACACGGTAATAAGAACAGGACCTAGAAATTGAAATAGCGTTGCAGTGACCGCGTTACTAATATGAACCGTTTCGATAAAGGCGTATTGTGCACCGAGCATGCCGAGAATAGAAAAAATAATAAGTTGTATAGAATATCTAAGGTGTTTCCAAATTTGAAATATGTTTTGTTTCTTTATAAGTAAGAAAGACAAAATAAATATTCCTGCAAGCAACAATCGAATTGTTAAAAAATCAATTGAGGATACATTAGTATGCTGAAATAGCCACTGAATCATTGGACCAGATAATCCCCATAATGTAGCCCCTGTAATAATCATAATGAGTCCGATACGTCTACCATTGTTCATTATCATGTTTCTCCTCTCCGGTATTTGATTTTTGATGTGTGACATGATAAAAGGAATTATATATAAAATCTGGTACTGTAAAAAGTATCAGATTTTAGTTTTATTAAGGGGTCAGATATTATGTTAGAATTAACGCCTAATTTAAATGTGAATAGTAAAAAGGCATTGTATGTGCAATTGTATGAGTATATAAAAAAAGAGATTAAAGATGGATCGATTGTCCCTTTTACGAAATTACCGGCTAAGCGAAAGTTAGCGATACATTTACAAGTAAGTAAAAATACAGTAGAGGCAGCCTACGAACAATTACTTGCAGAAGGTTATATTGAATCGATATCGAGAAAAGGTTATTTTGTATGCAAGATTGAGCAAATGGTTCATGTAGAGGATAGCGAAGAGAGGATAGAAGAAGTCCCGTTTCAGGAGAAGCGTTATAAATTTGACTTTACACAAACAGGAATTGATACAAATGCTTTTCCATTTAACATGTATCGGAAAATTGTAAATGAAGTATGGCAGCCGCATAATAACGAACTTCTCTTTCTAGGACACCCTCAAGGGGAAGCAAGCTTAAGAGAAGAGATTACGAATTATTTGTATGAATCTAGGGGTGTGCGTTGTTCAGCTAGTCAAATTGTATTAGGAGCGGGAACACAAATATTAGTGAAACTATTGTTTCAATTGTTAAAGGGAAGCAATTATGCAGTTGAAAACCCAGGGTATCATAGAAAGATGGTTGTTTTTGAACAGGGAGAAGCAAGAGTCCAAATGTTATCTTTAGATAGAGATGGAATTTGTATTGCAGATTTAGAAAATAGCAATGCGAATGTTGTATTTGTTACACCTTCCCATCAGTTTCCATATGGAATGATTATGCCTATTACGAGAAGGATGCAGCTTTTACAATGGGCAAAGAAAGAAGAGAGCAGGTATATTATTGAAGATGATTACGATAGTGAATTTCGTTATTCTGGAAAGCCTATACCGGCGCTGCAAGGGTTAGATACAGAGGGGAAAGTTATTTATATGGGGACGCTATCTAAAGCATTATTGCCATCGCTACGGATGAGCTATATGGTGTTGCCGAAGAAATTAATTAAAAAGTATCAACAGCAATATTTATTTTATACACAAAGTGTTTCAAGAATAGATCAAGAAGTGATTAGAAGATTTTTAAATGAAGGATATTGGGAAAAACATATTCATAAAATGCGTGTTGTCTACCGAAAGAAGAGAGATAGACTTGTTTTTGAAATAGAGAAGTATTTCTCTAATCGTGTTGAAGTGATAGGAGAAGATTCGGGATTACACATTTTATTAAAAGTGCATAATGGAATGCGGGAAGAAGAATTAATTCAAGAAGCTGCGAAATATAGTATTAAAATATATCCTGTGTCTACGTACTATAAAGACGGTATGGCGCCTGAGAGTGTAGTTTTACTTGGGTTTGTGATATTATCAGAGGAAGAGATTGCGAAAGCGATTCAATTATTACACACGGCATGGTTTACAAGAAAGTAAAAAACATCCTCCAAACATGAGGATGTTTTTTATTATTTATTTTCATCTAAGAATAAGACCATATGCTCTTCGTCCCAATATTGTCCGTTATATTTTAATGAACGTTCTTGTACACCGAATGTTTTAAAACCTAATGATTCATAAAGTTTTTTCGCTCCATCGTTGCCAACAACAACATCAAGCATAACTTGTTCTACTTCTAAAGATTTAGCAAGCTCAAGACATTCTTTAATAAGTGCTTTTCCTGCTCCAAGTCCGCGTGCTTTTGGAGATACATATACAGAACCGATTTTAGCTTTATGTTCTTGTTTTACATATGGTTTCGTTTCCAGTGTTGCAACCCCGATTAATTTTCCATCTTTAAATGCACCTAGCGTATAGTTTTCATCTTGTGCTAATTTTTGTGCTTTATATTCAATCGCACACTCTTTATTAATAATATCTTCATAAGAAGAGCTGAATGCTTCAGGGTTTTGCTTTAATCCTTCTACGCGAAGTTCTAAGTAAATTTCTGCTTCGTCTTTTGTTAATACATGGATATCCAATTATATCACCCTCCAAATCTTTGCAAATGTACCTTTATTTTATATTGAAATAAGAATAATTTCAAAAGCTTAGCTTATATGAGCTGTTTTTATGAACAAAATAACACCAGTAGTGTTTACTACTACTGGTGTTTTCACACGCATATTATTCAAAAGGTAGCTCGATTATAAAGTTTGTTCCCGCTCCTAATTGGCTTGTTACTATAATAGAACCGTTATGCAATTCTACAATTTCCTTTGCAACAGCTAGCCCGATGCCTTTTCCGCCTGTAGCTCGTGTTCTGGATTTATCAACACGATAAAAACGGTCAAAAATATGCGGGATATCTTCTTCAGGAATACCTTCACCTTCATCTTGTACACTTATTGTAAAAGAATCTGTTTCCATGAGTACACGTATCGTAATGGATGTGTTTTCTGGCGAATGTTGATAAGCGTTGTGTAATAAATTTAACATAACTTGTTCCATACGTCTTTCGTCTATACAAACTTCTAAATCATCTTTGCAATATACATGAAGTTGCATTTGCTTATTCGTTAATGTTGTTTTTGTCTTTTCAACCATTCGTTCTAAAAATGGCTGAAGAAGCACTTTTTGTTTTTTTATAACAAATTGGTGTTGTTCTAATTGTACAAGCATAAATAAATCTTGGACGAGATCGGTTACACTATCCGTTTCATCCTCAATGATTTGTAAGTATTCTTCTCGCTCCGCTTTTGTTAAAGAGTCTCTCTTTGCTACCTTTGCATAACCTTTCATATAGGTCAATGGAGTTAATAGTTCATGAGCGACACTAGCGAGAAATTCATTGCGCTCTTTTTTCATATACGTAAGCTCACTCGATAAATCTTCAATTGTTTTTGCTAAACTTCCGAGTTCATCATTTCGTTTAATACCTAATTGAATTGGCTTGTTTAATTTTGACATTTTTTCTGTCGCTCTCTTCATTTTTATAAGAGGATCTGTAATAAATTTAGAAAAAACAAAGACAGAAATAGTTGTTAAAATAATCGTCAAAATACTAATGATAAGAAATTGATGCAGGAGTTTAAGTAACATCTTTTCTAAGAAAGATGTTTTTAATAACATATGTAAATTACCTTGAAATCCTTGAATTTCAAGTGGACTTACTGTTGAGATGAATTTTGATTTTTTCCAGTTTCTTTCTACAATTAACCCACTTTTTGGAATAGATTTTGTTTTACAAATAAGTTGTTTTTGCATTTCTTTCGTTATGGGTTCTGAGTTAGAAATAATTTTGCCGTTATTGTCAGTTATAATGATTGTGATATCAGTATTAGCAATTAATTCGGAACCGATTAAATCTTCAGCCGCATGCTCGATAGTGAAATCCTGATACCGAGGGTGTTTAGGACGTTCTGTGTATTGCTGTTGTTTAGAATGATCATTCCATCTTGCACGGTTTACAATCTTATCACGATACCGATTACCTTTCTCTAATAGAGCATCGGTTTCTTCTTTCACACGCATTGTTGAAAGGCTTTTATAAAAAGATACGAAAGCAATTGTTTCAATACATAAAGCTAATATTAAAAAGTATGTCCCAATTTTAAGGGAAAGTTTACTCATTTTCTCACCATACCTTATTCATAATAAAGAGTCAGTGGTATACGATTTCCCACTGACCGAAGTAATTATTCACTTTTCCATTTATATCCGACTTTATAGACCGTTTCTAGGTAATCTTCAATCGGAAATCCTTTTTTGCGTAGTTTATCACGGATATTACGAATGTGTGAATCAATTGTTCTATATTCGATATCTGTTTCATAGCCCCAAATTTTTTCGATTAAATCATCTCGGCTATAAGCACGGTTTGTATTTTGCAAAAATAGTCCGAGTAACGAAAATTCGATAGGAGTTAGCGAGATTTTTTCATCGTACACTGTGACGGTATGTTTCGTTTTATCCCACTCAATACCATTGAAACTAACAAAGCCATCTTTTTTTGTACGGCGTAATATAGCCTCGATTCGTGCGACTAATACATGCTCATCAAATGGTTTTGTAATATAATCATCTGCGCCCATCGTGAGGCCTTTCACCATATCGTAGTTTTGGTTGCGAGCTGTTAACATAATGATAGGAACGTTAGAAATTTGACGAATTTGATAGCAAGTATCCCATCCATCCATATTCGGCATCATAACATCTAATAAAATAATATCGAATTCTTTTTGTTCGATTAATTTTAGTGCTTCAAGGCCAGAGGTAGCTTTCATACAAAAATAGCCGCGAGGGCTTAAGAATAGATCTAATAATCGTAACATACGTTCTTCATCGTCTACTAATAAAATTTTTACCATAATCTTGTGCACCCCAAACTGTTCATTCTACTTGTATAGTTTACATGAAAATAATAAAAAACTCTTTTTATGTGATTGAATGGAGGGATGATTTTTTCGCTCGGAGTAATTGACATAAAAAATGCACTAGTTTTGCACAACTATTTTTTATAATAAAAAACGTAGCGACACAAAATACCCTATGTTGCGACATAACGTCATGTCATTTTATTTATAAAATGACAATTCCATTCTATTGTGTATGTGAGATAGAGAGGGTTTTCGTATTCACCTCGCATCGGATAAGAAAAATTTCCTATCTCACACTTTTTTTAAAGGAGATCATACACATGAATCCAAAAGAAGAAATTTCAAAAAAAGAAAAGCAAGATCGTAATACGGTTGTCATGTGTGTTGCCGTATCTATGGTTATTATTATAAGTTGTGTAAATAAAATTTTAGGGATTTTATAAAATAAAAAAGCTGATTGCTTCTTAAGAAGCAATCAGCTTTTTTCATTGTTAGGGGAGTATTCCTATATGATAAACCAAGGTAAAATTGCTAACCCAGAAGTTATAATCGCTGTAGTAAATATTAAAAGCATAGCTCGTTTGTTTTGTTTCATGTCACATTCTCCTCTACATATCAAGTACATGCGATCAGCGTGGGATGTAGTTCCCCACTGAGTAAAGTTTTACTTTATATTTTTAGTATAATGAATGGTAAGGATTGGTACGATCGATAAAGGTGACATGAAGATTACATTGTTGTAATGCAAAAAAACATCTTTCTTATTAAGAAAGATGTTTTTGGAAAACTACCCCGCTATTTGTGGGCAGTAACTCCCATCTTAAAATTCAGCGAATGCGAGGGAATTAGGTGGGCGATAACTGCCCGTAAAAGCCCGATTGATTCAGCTAATACTCAGTGGAGGATGGAAAAATCACCCACTGAGTAAAGTTTCACTTTATATTGAAGTATTAATCATTTAAGAACAGAACCATATGTTCCTCGTCCCAATATTGACCGTTATGTTTTAATGAACGCTCTTGTACGCCGTAAGTTTGGAAACCTAATGACTCATATAATTTTTTTGCTGCATCGTTACCAACTACAACATCGAGCATAAGTTGTTCTACATGTAATTTATCGGCATTTTCAATAATTGCTTTAATTAGAGCTCGTCCTGCTCCGAGACCACGTGCTTTTGGAGAAACAAAAACGGAGCCAATTTTTGCTTTATGTTCTTGTTTAATAAATGGTTTTGTTTCTAAAGTAGCGATACCAATTAAATCATTATCTTTGAAGACACCTAGAGTATACTTATCCGGATTGCTTAATCGTTTAGCCATAGCAGCCACAGGATTTTCATGTTTAAGAACATCTTCATAAGAAGAGCTAAAAGCTTCCGGATTCTTCGTTAAACCTTCCATACAAACTTTTAAATATATTTCTGCGTCCTCTGTTGTTAATAAGCGAATTTCCATAGTTGTAACCTCCCTGGTGGATTTCAAATAAATCCATTACTTTTATAAGATTGAGTATATGTTTTGTTAGTATTCTCTTTTAATTTGTAAAAGAATGAAAAGATATATGCTACAATGTTTTGTTTTAATTATGTAATGAAATTATATATTAACTTTGTTAACTATTCAAGTGTTTAATATGTTACATTTTTATAACTAAAATAACTCCTCGATTGAGGAGTTATTTTTTAAACATTGGATTGATAGCCATCAATTCGTTTTGGATGTGTGTAAATATTACAAGATTCATTTCTAATAAACCCTACGACTGTAATGCCTAAATCATGGGCAAGTTGCAATGCCAGTTTTGTTGGAGCGGATTTAGATAGAACAATTTCACATCCGATTTTTGAAACTTTGAGTAAAATTTCGGATGAAATACGTCCGCTAAATGCGATGATTTTTCCTTTAATGGATATATCGTTACGCAAACAATGACCATATATTTTATCTAATGCATTATGTCTTCCAATATCCATTCTTGATAGGAGGATATTGTTTCGATCACATAGCGCGGTATTGTGAACACCGCCAGTTTGGCGAAATGTAGTAGAAGATTGTTGCAAGGTATTCATTAAATGAAAGCATTCTTCAGGAGTAATTTTTACATGTATATCATGTAAGTCTTTTGCTTTTGCTGCGTCGTTTACGAAAATAAAACCTTGTCTACCTTTTCCGCAGCAAGAAGTGATGTATCGTTTATTATATAAAGTTTGTTAGAGCGGATTCACTTTTGATGATTTTACATGGACAATTCCGTTATCTTTTTGAACCCATAGTTCTTCAACATCTTTATAGGAAGAAATAATCCCCTCAGCAATTAAAAAACCAATTACCATATCTTCAATATAATTTGGTGTGCATACGACTGTTACATATTCTTCACCATTCAATTTAATAGTAATAGGAGATTCTGTAACAATCTCATCAAGTTGTTTTGAAAATGTACCAGATTGATAACGTACAATTGTATAAGTCTCTTGCGTAGGCCCCATATTTAATTCCCCTTTTATATGTATTTCTCTCCCACATTTATCATAAAACAATGGAAAAAATAAAAACACCTATTAAAAAGAAGATCACAGATTATTTTGGTTATTATTGTATATGTACGATATAATAGAACTGTAGAATAGTGATATTTTCAAGCTTTCGTAGTTATACCTTATAACATCTAGAATCGACTTCATAAGAAAGTATTTGGGTAGAGCGTTTCAAAAATATGTACAGTAATGCGATTTTGAAAACGGATTCATAGTTGTATTGTACAGTTGGTTGTAAGGAGAGGGGAAACTATGGCAGAACAGACAGTCCGTGTAACCGTCGATGGTAAAGAATTTTCTGCATCAGGTGAAAAGACGATACTACAATTATTTAACGAGAGTAATTTGGAACATCCTCAAATTTGTCATGTACCAGAAGTAGATCCAATTCAAACTTGTGATACGTGTATTGTAGAAGTAAATGGAAAGTTATTGCGTGCTTGTTCAACGAAATTAGAGAACGGTATGCATATCGAAAGACAGTCCCAGCGTGCAAAAGAGGCACAGACTGAGGCAATGGATCGAATATTAGAAAATCATCTATTGTATTGTACCGTTTGTGATAACAATAATGGTAACTGTAAAGTCCATAATACAGTACATATGATGGGAATTGAGGAACAGAAATATCCGTATGAGCCAAAAGTAAGTGCGTGTGAAGTGGATATGTCACATCCATTTTATCGATATGATCCAAATCAATGTATTGCTTGTGGGCAGTGTGTAGAAGTATGTCAAAACTTACAAGTGAATGAAACTATATCGATTGATTGGAGCTTAGACCGTCCACGTGTTATATGGGACAATGGTGTAAGTATAAATGACTCATCTTGTGTAAGTTGTGGGCAGTGTGTAACAGTATGTCCATGTAATGCGTTAATGGAAAAAACAATGCTGGGTGAAGCTGGATTCATGACAGGATTGAAACCGGATGTGTTAGATCCGATGATTGATTTTGTAAAGGATGTAGAGCCGGGATATAGTAGTATTTTAGCAGTTTCAGAAGTAGAGGCTGCGATGCGTAAGACGAAAGTGAATAAAACAAAAACAGTTTGTACATTTTGTGGTGTAGGTTGTTCATTTGAAGTATGGACGAAAGACCGCCACATTTTGAAAGTGCAGCCTGTTTCAGATGCGCCGGTTAACGGTATTTCCACATGTGTAAAAGGCAAATTTGGATGGGATTTTGTAAACAGTGAAGATCGTATTACAAAGCCATTAATTCGCCAAGGAGATACGTTTGTTGAAGCTTCATGGGAAGAGGCTCTGGAAGTTGTTGCATCCAATATGCAGCATATTAAATCAGAATATGGAAGTGATGCATTTGGATTTATTTCTTCTTCGAAAGTAACGAATGAAGAAAATTATCTTATGCAAAAACTAGCCCGTCAAATATATGGAACGAATAATGTAGACAATTGTTCCCGTTATTGTCAATCTCCAGCAACAGACGGTTTATTTAAAACTGTCGGTATGGGCGGGGACGCTGGAACAGTGAAAGATATTGCGGAAGCAGGCCTTGTCATTATCGTTGGAGCAAATCCAACAGAAGGACATCCTGTACTTGCAACGCGTGTAAAACGTGCTCATAAATTACATGACCAAAAATTAATTGTGGCAGACCTTCGTAAACATGAAATGGCAGAGCGTGCGGATTTATTCATTCATCCGCGCCAAGGAACTGATTACGTATGGCTCGCTGGTATTACGAAATATATTATTGATCAAGATTGGCACGATAAAAAGTTCATAGCTGAAAATGTGAAGAATTTTGATGAATATAGCAAAATGGTAGAAAAGTATACGCTTGATTATACAGAAGAAATTACGGGGATTTCGAAAGAAAATCTGAAAGAAATGGCTCGTATGGTATATGAAGCAGATGGTACTTGTGTACTTTGGGGAATGGGTGTAACTCAAAATACTGGAGGAAGTACAACTTCAGCAGCAATTTCAAATCTATTGCTTGTTACGGGTAACTATCGTCGTCCTGGTGCAGGAGCATATCCATTACGCGGACATAATAACGTACAAGGCGCTTGTGATATGGCAACATTACCAAACTGGCTTCCAGGTTACCAAGCGGTTTCAGATGATGCGCTCCGTGCGAAATTTGAAAAAGCATACGGTACTACAATTCCGAAAGCACCAGGTTTAAATAATATTGCAATGTTACTTGCGGCAGATGAAGGAAAACTGCGTGGTATGTATGTTATGGGTGAAGAAATGGCTTTAGTAGATTCGAATGCCAACCATGTACAACATATTTTAGCGAATTTAGATTTCCTTGTTGTTCAAGATATGTTCTTATCGAAAACAGCTCGTTTTGCTGATGTTATTTTACCGGCAGCACCAAGCTTAGAAAAAGAGGGAACATTTACGAATACAGAGCGCCGTATTCAAAGATTATATGAAGTATTGAAGCCGCTTGGTGATTCAAAGCCAGACTGGTGGATTTTACAAAAAGTAGCTCGTGCACTTGGCGGGGACTGGAATTATGAAAGTCCAAGTGAAATCATGGATGAAATTGCATCGCTTGCACCTTTATATTCTCAGGCAACATACGATCGTTTAGAAGGATGGAATAGTTTATGTTGGGGTAGCCATGATGGTAGCGATACACCGCTATTATATGTGCATGGATTTAACTTCCCGGATAAACTAGCTCGTCTATCATTAGATGAATGGGTACCACCAGTTGTAGCGCCAGATGAGTATGATTTACTTTTAAATAATGGACGTATGTTAGAACATTTCCACGAAGGGAATATGACGAATAAATCGGCTGGTATTTTATCTAAAGTATCTGAAGTGTTCGTTGAAATCTCGCCTGAACTTGCCCTAGAGCGCAATGTGAAAGATGGTGGCCTTGTAGAATTAGCATCACCATTTGGGAAAATTAAAGTACAGGCACTTGTTACAGATCGTGTAACGGGGAAAGAGCTATATTTACCGATGCATGCAACGGTAAATGAAGAGGCAATCAATATTTTAACTGGAACGGCGACAGATCTTTATACGTGTACACCAGCGTATAAACAAACGATGGTAAAGATGCGTGTATTACGTGAAAAAGGGAATCGTCCGTTACCATCTTCAAACCCGAGAGATAAAAAGCGTAATCCGCAAAACGGTGTTGAAATCGAGCAAAAATGGCAAAGAAAACAATACGTATCACTTGTGGACTAGGGGGCGGAGATAGTGGCGAAAGAAATTACTATAATTAAAAAGAAAGTTGTAACAGAGGAAGAACAGAAACAGCAATTAGCAGATGAACTTCTAAATGAGCTATCTAATAATCGTGAAGCAGTAGAAGAAACGATGCAGCTTTTAGCACAGTTGCAGAAGGCTGGTATATTAGATGCAGCGATTAGTTTACTTGCTGCGAAGGAAGATGTTTCAAAAATCGCTGTGGAGCAATTAAATCGTGAACCAGTTAAAAATGCACTCAACAATATGATGGGGGCAGGAGAAGCGTTATCTTCAGTTGACCCAGAAATAACGAAGCAAATTACGTCCAGTTTAGTTACAGGATTGCAATTTGCAACAGATGAATTAAATAGTGGTAAAAAAACAAAAGTGATGGATTTCTTTAAAGTATTAAAAGATCCAGATATCAATAGAGCTATTACATTCGGTTTTAGCTTCTTGAAAGCATTTGGACAAGGGCTAGAGAAAAAATAGAATAAATGAAAAAGTGATGGGAAGTAGCCATCACTTTTTTCATTATATGTATAAGAGTGTTCATGTTAAGCGGAATATATTATTATTAAAAAGATGGATTAGAACTGGAAATATGGAATCCATCTCAAATATCGTTTTAGAATGTGGAGGAATATATGCAACACCGTAAAAAACTATCTATACCAGGAGTAATAGGACATTCCTTTCAAACAGTTAAATTTGCTTTTTGGAATGTATTAACTTTTCAACTTGCTTATAAATTATTAGCAGCGATTGTGTTTGTTCCACTATTTGGAATCATTTTTAATAAGTTATTGTATTTTGGTGGTTATGCAAATGCGACAAATGATGAATTATTAGCGTTTTTAAAGACGCCTTATGGGATCTTAGCAATCGTAATTTTATCATTGTTAGCACTGTTTCTTATCTTTACAGAATTTGCGGTGCTTATTATTATTTCGTATTTCGCTCATAAAAGACAGAAGGTGAAATTACGTCCGATTTTATATAAAACGGTAACGTATTTACCTACTCTTTTTACATATTGCTTACCAGGATTTATTTTATATGCTGTCGTATTGTTGCCTCTTTTAAATATGGGATATGAAACGGCATTAATCCCGCAAATTCAAATTCCTAACTTTATTACAGGAGAACTGTTTAAGACAACGATGGGACAAGTTGGTTATTACACGTTCTTTGCTGTAGTCGCGTATTTGAATCTTCGATGGATTTTCGTTCTACCTATTGTTGTTTTAGAGCAAAAACCATTTCGCGTGGCAGCACGTAAAAGTGCAACTTTAGTAAATGAAAGCTTTTTTAAAGTACTATTCTTTTTAGTAGGGTTTTTTATTTCAATTGGAATTGTATATGTCGTGTTTTTGGGAATATATTTATTGTGCCTATGGGGTGTTTATGAATTTACAAACCCGAAAGGAACATTTGCATTATTAGCTGAATCAACGATTTCTGTATTTTTAACGAGCACATTGTATTTATTCAGCTTTATCGTGACGCCATTTTATATTATGGCGATTACGCGATTATACTTACAAAAGGTACCGGTTGAGGATGTTTTATTAGAAGAAGGATTAGATTATTCGAAAACGAAAGCAGATAAATGTTTTTTTCAAAAACATCGTTGGAAATTCATTGGCGTATACATTGTAGGAATTATTACTGCCGGAATGGTCGTTGCCTTCATTGTAACGTTTATTTCAAATTCGTATAAAGAACCGATTATTATGGCGCACCGCGGGTATATATCAAAAGGCGTAGAAAATACGAAAGAAGCTGTGCAAGGTGCTATTGATGCAAAAGCAGACTACGCTGAAATAGATGTATTACAAACGAAAGACGGTGAACTAGCGGTTATACATGATTTGAAGCTGAAACGTCTCGCAAATGCCAATGTGCATGTGTCAGATTTAACGATGGCGGAGTTAAGGCAACTTACCCTTAGTCAAGATGGACTTTCAGGACAAATAAGTACACTTGATGAAATCATTAAGCTAGCAAATGGCAAAATCAAACTTAATATAGAAGTGAAGCTTCATGGGGGCGAAAAAGATTTTGTAAACAAAGTCTTAAAAACGATTAAAGATAATGAATTTGAGAAGCAATGTGTAATTCAAACGTTACACTATCCACTTATTAAAGAGTTTAAGCGTGCAAATCCAGATATAAAAGTAGGGTATATATTGTATGCAAGTAGAGCTAACTTAAAGAATGTGAAGGCTGACTTTTACGTAGCAGAAGAATATATGTTAAATAAGAAATTAGTAAAAGAAGCAAGGAAGTTAAACAAACCAATTTACGTATGGACAGTAAATGATATGGAAAATTTAAAGGCATATTATAAGTTGAACGTAGATGGTATCATAACCGATTACCCTGAAGATGCACGTGAAACAATTAAGATGTTAAAAGAGCAAGAAGCGGAAGAAAGTGATCTGTTTGATAAAATTACTGAAACGACAGATGATTTATTTTCTAAGTTATTTATAAGTTACCCAGCTGCTGGCTAAATGCTAGCAGCTGTTTTTTTGTGAAAAGAATATATCTCTAAAGTATTGAGTAAAGTAATAACTGTATATGTATACGTTATCGCTTAGGTTTCTTACATTGTTACATTATTGTCAAATAATAAATGATTGCTGTTTATTTTGAAGCAGTATAATAAAAATAGAGTGAAAGATAATGAAATGACACGAAACCCCTAATAGAATCAATGTTTTATATATTTACACTATTCTAAATATAAAAACTTTAGGAAAATGTTATGTTAGCGTTTTCATAACTTTTAAGTTATGCTAGAATAAGGACATAAGTTATTAATTATTACAAAAAGAAAAAAGAATCTCTTTTTTCTGTTAATTATAAGGGGGCATTTCATTATGCGTATTGGGGTACCAGCAGAAATTAAAAACAACGAAAACCGTGTGGCAATGACACCAGCAGGTGTTGTACATTTAATTCGTAACAATCACGAAGTATTCATTCAAAAGGGTGCAGGTTTAGGGTCTGGTTTCACAGACGCTCAGTATGTTGAAGCGGGAGCAAAAATTGTTGATACAGCTGAAGAAGCTTGGAACATGGAAATGGTTATGAAAGTTAAGGAACCAATTGAAAGCGAATACAAACACTTCAGTGAAGGCTTAATCTTATTCACATACTTACACTTAGCTCCAGAGCCAGAATTAACAAAAGCTTTAATCGAGAAAAAAGTTGTTTCTATCGCATATGAAACAGTACAATTAGAAAACCGTTCATTACCATTACTTGCACCTATGAGTGAAGTAGCTGGTCGTATGGCTGCACAAATTGGTGCACAATTCCTTGAGAAGAACAAAGGCGGTAAAGGTATCTTACTTGCAGGTGTTCCAGGGGTTAAACGTGGTAAAGTAACAATCATCGGTGGTGGACAAGCTGGTACAAATGCTGCTAAAATTGCAGTTGGACTAGGTGCGGATGTAACAATCATCGACTTAAGTGCAGAACGTCTTCGTCAATTAGATGACATTTTCGGAAACCAAGTAAAAACTTTAATGTCTAATCCTTACAATATTGCAGAAGCTGTTAAAGAGTCTGATCTTGTAATCGGTGCAGTATTAATCCCAGGTGCAAAAGCTCCAAAACTTGTAACAGAAGAAATGATTAAATC
The DNA here is from genome assembly GCF_030164735.1 of Bacillus sp. RB3. Classification (NCBI taxonomy): domain Bacteria; kingdom Bacillati; phylum Bacillota; class Bacilli; order Caryophanales; family Bacillaceae; genus Bacillus; species Bacillus sp. RB3. Next base: position 7,038 of record NZ_JASNGE010000025.1, on the reverse strand, counting down.
AATGGAACCAGGTTCTGTTGTTGTAGATATCGCGATTGACCAAGGTGGTATTTTCGAAACAACTGATCGTATTACAACTCATGATAACCCAACTTATGAAAAACACGGCGTTGTTCATTATGCAGTTGCAAACATGCCAGGTGCGGTTCCACGTACATCAACTCTTGCATTAACAAACGTAACAGTACCATATGCAGTACAAATTGCTAACAAAGGCTACAAAGAAGCTTGCCTAGGTAACACTGCATTACTAAAAGGTATTAACACATTAGATGGCTATGTAACATTCGAAGCAGTTGCAGAAGCTCACGGTGTAGAGTACAAAGGTGCTAAAGAATTATTAGAAGCAGAAACAGTATCTTGCTAATAGAAGCATTATACAAAACAAAATCGAACAATATATAAAACAACATGATAAGAGCTAAGAGTGAAGATCTCTTAGCTCTTCTTGGCAAAAGGGGGCATACATCGTGGCCAACCTATTTAAAAAGAAATCCGTTACGCAATTGTTAGGGGAAAGTAAAAGTAAAACTTTGACGAAAACGCTAGGGGCATTTGACCTAACAATGCTAGGGATTGGTGCGATAATTGGTACAGGAGTTCTAGTATTAACTGGATTAGTAGCAGCAAGAGATGCTGGTCCAGCAGTTATTTTTTCATTCATGATTGCAGCCATCGTTTGTGGATTTGCAGCATTATGTTACGCAGAGGTTGCTTCTACACTTCCTGTTTCAGGTAGTGTGTACACATACTCATATGCAACAATTGGTGAGTTTGTAGCTCATTTAATGGGATGGACATTACTATCCGTATATGTTGTAACGACTGCCGCAGTAGCTGGCGGATGGACTGGTTACTTCCATAACTTAGTGAGTGGATTAGGGCTTGAAATTCCAAAAGCACTGCTAACGATTCCGTCTCAAGGTGGTATAGTGAATTTACCAGCAGTTATCGTTACATTAGTTATAACTTGGTTATTATCAAGAGGTACGAAAGAAAGTAAACGAGTGAATAACATAATGGTATTAATTAAAATTGGTATCGTTGTTTTATTCATTGCAGTTGGTGTATTCTACGTGAAACCAGAAAACTGGATACCATTTGCACCGTATGGTTTAAGTGGAGTTTTCGCGGGGGGAGCAGCAGTATTCTTTGCTTTCTTAGGATTTGATGCATTAGCAACTTCTGCTGAAGAAGTAAAAAATCCGCAACGTGATCTACCGATTGGTATTATCGCTTCGTTAGTCATTTGTACAATCATTTATGTTGTAGTTTGTCTCGTTATGACGGGTATGGTTTCATATAAAGAGCTAGATGTACCGGAAGCGATGGCGTATGTGTTAGAAGTTGTAGGACAAGATAAAGTAGCTGGTATAATCGCAATTGGAGCTGTAATTGGTATTATGGCAGTAATTTTTGCTTACATTTATGCAACGACACGTGTATTCTTCGCTATGAGCCGTGACGGTTTATTGCCAGAATCTTTCGCGAAAATTAATAAAAAGACAGAAGCACCAACATTTACAGTTTGGTTAACAGGAATTGGTAGTGCTTTAATTGCTGGATTTATCGATTTGAAAGAATTGTCGAATTTAGCGAATATTGGAGCGTTGTTAACATTTGCGATGGTTGGTGTGTCAGTTATTATTCTTCGTAAAACACATCCAAAATTACAACGTGGATTTATGGTACCACTTGTACCGATCTTGCCGATTATTTCAATTGCATGTTGTCTATTCTTAATGGTAAACCTACCATTAAAAACATGGATGTACTTCGGTGCTTGGTTAGCAATCGGAGTAGTTGTATACTTTGTTTATTCGAAAAAACATAGTCATTTAAAAGACGATGGAAGTTCGCAGGATAATTTAGAACAAGCTAATTAAAGGGATATAAACACAGTAAGCCTTGTGCGTCTAGGGAGCGCGCAAGGCTTTTTCTTTTGTTGAAATAAAGGGAATGTATATTATTTTGTCGAATTTTTCTGTCGGAATATGAAAAAAGGGTGGGATCGAAATGGAAGAAGCAAAAGTTGTTGTTGGAGTAGAGGGTTATAATAATAACCCTGGTTGGTTACATACGAATGAAGAAGAATTAAATTTATTACGGAGAGAAACTTGGCTTGATAAATTTCAACCTAATTCTTTATCAGTAATTTTGGCAGAACATGTATGGGAGCATTTATCATATGAAGAAGGAATTGAAGCTGCAAAAATTTGTTATGAGTTTTTAATGGAGAATGGATATATTCGTTGTGCAGTACCAGATGCATTTTTTCCAGATGAAGAATATCAGCAAGGGGTACAAGTAGGTGGACCTGGTCCATTAGATCATCCTGCAGCAAGTCATAAAATTGTTCATAGCTATAAAACAATCACGTCCATGTTTGAATCAGCAGGTTTTCAAGTAAGGCTCTTAGAATACTGTGATGAGAATGGTAAGTTTCACTATAATGATTGGAATGAGAAAGATGGATTTATTTATCGTTCGAAACGTTTTGACCATAGAAATCGGGATAATCATTTAGGATTTGTTTCTTTAATTGTGGATGCGGTGAAAAATGAAAAGTAAGTAAAAAGGGGTGTGCGAATTGTGCATCCTTTTTTGTATGAGAATATAGAGAGTGCGGAAAATATGTATACGACTTATTAAAATGTGAACGGAATGTTCATAAAAAAAATTCAGATTTCATTGACACATATGAGTGGGCGCTCATATAATAAGAGTATAAGATATATGAATGATTGTTCATATGTTCAATTAAAGAGGTGAGCTATAATGGCTGGAAATAAAGTAGAAACACCACAAGAGACATGTTCTCAAACGATAATTCATGAAGAAGTTGTAGAGCAAGTAAAACAAACAATTCCAACTGATGAAAGTTTAAGTAAAGTAGCAGAACTATTTAAAGTATTAGGTGACCGTACACGTACGAGAATATTACATGCGCTATTTGAAGCTGAAATGTGCGTTTGTGATTTAGCTTATTTATTAGGAATGACACAATCATCTATTTCGCATCAGCTTCGTGTGTTAAAGCAAGCGAAACTTGTGAAGAATCGTAAAGAAGGAAAGGTTGTTTATTATTCGTTAGCTGACCAGCACGTAATTCATATCTTCGAGCAAGCGTTTGAACACGTAAACGAAGAAGAATAAAAGAACGCGAGGAGGGAGAACGATGGCTGAAGCATTGGTGAAAAAGAAACTGATGTTAGAAGGTTTAGATTGTGCGAACTGTGCAATGAAAATTGAAAAAGGTGTTGGGAATATAGAAGGAGTAAATTCTTGTTCTGTAAACTTCGCAACAAAGACAATGATCTTAGAAACAGCACAAAATAAAGAAAACGAAGTTGTTACAGAAGCAAAACAACTCGTTACAAAATTAGAACCGCATATTAAAGTTCAAGAAGAACAAAAAAATAAAATTGCTAAAGAAGTATTTATATTAGAAGGTTTAGATTGCGCGAACTGTGCAATGAAAATTGAAAATAAAGTGAAGGAAATGCCAGCTGTCTCAGAAGCAACTGTTGATTTCGTATCGAAGAAATTACGAGTAGAAGTTGCGAATAAAAGAGAACTAGAAGCGACTGTAGCAAATATAACAAATGTCGTTCAAAAGTTAGAACCAGATGTGAAAGTTGTTCGTGAAGAGAAGAACGGTCATGACCACGGACATAGTCACGATCATGGTGAAGCAAATGTGAAAAAGATGGTAGGGAGATTAGTGGTCGGCGGAATTTTGACAGCAATTGCTGCATTAGCGGGCTTACCACAAATGGTAACAATTCCGTTATTCGTCCTTGCTTATTTATTAATAGGTGGAGATATCGTTTGGAGAGCGATAAGAAACATAACTCGTGGCCAAGTATTTGATGAAAACTTCTTAATGGCAATTGCAACTGTAGGAGCTTTTGCAATTCAACAATATTCTGAAGCTGTAGCAGTAATGCTATTTTATCAAGTAGGAGAACTATTCCAAAGTATTGCGGTAAACCGCTCCCGAAAATCAATTACTTCATTAATGGATATTCGTCCTGATTATGCGAATGTAAAGGTTGGAAATGAAACGAAGCAAGTATCACCAGAAGATGTACAAATTGGCGATTATATTATCGTTAAGCCAGGTGAGAAAGTGCCGTTAGACGGAAAAGTAATTGAAGGAACATCAATGGTAGATACTTCAGCATTAACAGGTGAATCTGTACCACGTGAAGTAGAAGTTGGAAATGATGTATTAAGTGGCTTTGTGAACCAAAATGGTGTGTTGACAATTGAAGTTACAAAAGAATTCGGTGAATCCACTGTATCGAAAATTTTAGATTTAGTTCAAAATGCAAGCAGTAAAAAAGCACCAACGGAAAACTTTATTACGAAGTTTGCACGTTACTACACTCCAGTTGTAGTTATTACAGCGGCGATCATGGCGTTTATTCCACCACTTATTTTAGAAGGAGCTACATTCTCTGAGTGGATTTATAGAGCTTTAGTGTTCTTAGTAATCTCTTGTCCATGTGCGTTAGTTGTATCCATTCCTCTTGGATTCTTTGGAGGTATTGGCGGTGCATCTAAAAGTGGTGTGTTAGTAAAAGGTAGTAACTATTTAGAAGCTTTAAATGATGTAAAATATATTGTTTTTGACAAAACAGGAACATTAACAAAAGGTGTTTTCAAAGTTACAAAAATGGAACCGAGCGAAGGTACTACAAGTGAAGAGTTATTAGAGTATGCGGCATTTGCTGAAGTATATTCTAACCATCCAATTGCCCAATCTATTCGAAAGGCATATGGAAAATCAATTGATGAAAAAATAATCGATGATTATAACGAAATTTCTGGTCACGGTACAGTCGTAAAAGTACAAGGAAAAGAAATTTTTGCAGGTAATGCAAAATTAATGAGAAAAGAAAATATTGAATTTAAGCAACCAGAAACAGTAGGTACATTAGTTCACGTTGCTGTAGATGGAAGATATGCAGGTTATATTGTTATCTCTGATGAGGTAAAAGAGGATTCGAAACAAGCGATTCAAAAGTTAAAAGAACTAGGTATTAAAAAGACAGTAATGTTAACTGGTGATGCAAAACCAGTTGGTGAAGCTGTCGGTAAAGAATTAGGCTTAGATGAAGTTCATGCGGAATTACTACCACAACAAAAAGTAGAAGAGATTGAAAAAATTGATGCAGCGAAGCACGGAAAAGAAAAAATTGCCTTCGTTGGTGACGGTATTAACGATACACCAGTATTAGCTCGTGCAGACGTTGGTATTGCGATGGGTGGTTTAGGATCAGATGCAGCAATTGAAGCGGCAGACATCGTTATTATGACTGATGAGCCTTCAAAAATTGCGACAGCTGTAAAAATTGCAAAACGTACAAGAAGTATAGTGTGGCAAAATATCATCTTTGCTCTAGGTGTAAAAGGGATCGTTTTATTACTTGGTGCTTTTGGTATTGCAACAATGTGGGAAGCTGTTTTCTCAGATGTTGGTGTGACACTACTTGCAGTGTTAAATGCAATGCGTGTATTAAGAGTGAAAGATTTATAAAAAAGAGGACGCGACCTAAAATGTACCCTATAGAATAGACACTTGAAAAAAGTCTATTCTATAGGGTATTTCTTGTATAATAAAAGGAAAATCGGGATCGGAGAATGTTGAAAATGACAAAAAAACTATTTACAGAAAGAGAAATTCAAATTCTATCAAATAACCTATACGTAAAATCTGTAAGTCAGAAAGGTATCACTTATACAGAGGAATTTAAGCATATTTTTATTGATGAAAATGAAAATGAAAAAGGAAAGCTACCTCGAAATATTTTTGAAGAATGTGGTTTTGATATAGATATGATTGGAATGAAACGAGTTATGTCATCGGGAAGTAGATGGCGTGCTGCTTATAGAAAAAATGGTGTATTGGGTTTAAGGGATACACGTATCGAAAACGCTGGAAGAACTCTTGAGAGAGAGCTTACGTTAGAAGAAAAGTATGCCCGTTTAGAAGCCGAACGAAACTTACTAAAGGCGGAAAACGAATTGCTAAAAAAAATCAAACTTATGGAAGGGAGGATGAGAAGGAAATAATACTACCACCTAGTCAGAAATTCATCTTAATTCGTTCTGTCATCATGAAATACAACTTAAGGAATATGGCCAGTCATTTGTGTAAAGTAGCTGGTGTATCCCGTTCGGGATACTATAATTACTTTTCAGTTTCATCTCAAGAACAACGGAAACAAAAGAGTGATCGGGATGAAATCTTGAAGGAAATCATATTAAAAGCACTTCGATTTAGAAATAGAAAGAAGGGGGCTCGCCAGATAAAGATGACATTGGCGGGTCAGTTTCAAGTTGTCTACAATTTAAAGCGTATCCGTAGAATTATGAAGAAATACGAGATTATTTGTCCGGTTCGCAAAGCGAATCCTTATAAAAGAATGCTTAAAGCTACAAAAGAACATCGAATAGTACCGAATCAATTAAATCGGGAATTTAAACAAAATACCCCAGGGAAAACACTTCTTACAGATATCACCTATTTAGTTTATGGTAAGAATCAAAGGGCCTATTTATCTACAATTTTAGACGGCTCAACTAATGAAATTTTAGCTTACCATGTTTCAGAACAGATGACATTAGAGCTCGTAACGACAACTCTCCATAAACTAAAAAGGAATCCGCGGATTCGATTGACTGAAGGTGCTTATATTCATTCAGATCAAGGATCCCACTACACAAGCCCTACCTATCAAAAGCTAGTCAAAAAGCTAAATCTTGGACAATCCATGTCAAGAAGAGGAAACTGTTGGGATAACGCCCCACAAGAATCGTTTTTTGGTCATCTGAAAGATGAAGCTCATATAAAACCTTGCGCGTCCTTTAATGAATTGAAACAAGAGATTAAGAAATATATGACGTATTATAATCATTATAGATATCAATGGAATTTAAAAAAGATGACTCCTGTTGGATGGTCTTACCCCTGTCAAGTAGACAGTAATAGATTAGGTGTCTTTTCATTAAGCAGCCTTAGTTCCAAAT
>NZ_JASNGE010000024.1:0-74918 GCF_030164735.1 Bacillus sp. RB3 | reverse complement strand
TTTTCCATTCCTAATAATTCAAGAGCACGATTGGCAATGACTTCATTTGCATTCATGTTCATTGAAGTACCCGCTCCGCCTTGGATTGGATCTACGATGAAATGATCATGCCATTTTCCATCAAGAATTTCTTGAGCAGCTTCTGCGATCGCACCGCCCTTGTTTAATTCCAATCTTCCTACATCTGTATTCGCAAGCGCTGCAGCTTTTTTTACAACTGCGAACGCTTTAATTAAACCTTCATGGATTTTGTATCCTGTAATTGGGAAGTTTTCAACTGCACGCATTGTTTGTACGCCGTAGTATGCATAGTTTGGTACTTCTTTTTCACCTAAAAAATCTTTTTCAATTCGAACACCATTTTTAACTTCAGTTAATGTTGCCATGATTATTCACTCCTTAACGATTTCTTATGCTGCTTTTGTTTCTTTGACTGTTTCTACATATTGTTTTGCTTTCTCATTATCGAATTCGCCTTCCCACTTCGACATAACAATGGCCGCTAATGCATTTCCTAATACATTGACAGATGAGCGAATCATATCTAAAATGCGGTCAATTCCCGCAATTAATGCGATACCTTCTAGTGGTAACCCCATTGAACCTAACGTTGCTAATACAACAACGAACGATGCACCTGGAACTCCCGCCATACCTTTGGATGTTAACATGAGAACGAATAATAACGTTATTTGCTCCGTTAGTGACATGTGGACACCGTACATTTGTGCAACAAACAATGCCGCTAACGCTTGATAAATAGCCGATCCAGTCAAGTTAAATGTATAACCTGTCGGAATTACGAAAGAGGCAACTGCCTTTGGACAACCGAACTCTTCCATTTTTCTCATTATATTAGGTAAAACAGCTTCTGAACTTGCTGTCGTAAATGAAAGAATCAATTCTTCTTTTAAAATTTTTATTAATGTAAAAATGTTTACTCCAACCATTCGTGCATTAATACCTAATACAATCACAACGAATAGTATAACAGTTACGTATACAGCTAGCACTAGTTTTCCTAGCGGAAGTAGTGTTGCTACACCAAATTTTGCAACCGTAACGGCAATTAATGCGAATACACCAAATGGTGCAAATTTCATAACTTGATTTGTAACCCAAAACATGGCTTCGAGTACGCCTTCAAAAAAGTTAAAGACAGGCTTTCCTTTTTCCCCAATTGCCGCAACTCCTAAGCCGAATAATACTGAGAAGAATATAATCGGTAATAGGTCACCTTGTGCAATCGATTCAAATACGTTTTTCGGTACAATGTGAACAATTGTCTCAGCAAAACCTTTCTTCTCTGTTGCATCTGCAGTTTGTTTATAAGAAGAAATATCACTTTGCTGTAAATTACTCATATCAACACCAGTACCTGGTTGGAATATATTCGCTGCAAGTAATCCCATTAAAATAGCAATCGTCGTAATAATTTCGAAATAAAGAATTGTCTTACCACCCAGTTTCCCAAGCTTCTTCATATCTCCTACACCAGCTACTGCAACAATTAATGCTGAAATAACAATTGGTACTACAATCATCTTAATTAAGTGAATAAATATATCCCCAATTGGTGTGATATAAGAAATCGCCGTTTTATTGCCATAAAAGACTGCCCCTACTACAATCCCTAAAACAAGCGCGACAAAAATTTGTGTTGCCAATCCGAATTTTTTCATTTATGTTCATCCCCTTCATGCGAACGCTTTCAATTTGAATTTATAAAAGCTACTCACACATCTTATAAGCGAACCTACAAAATCATACAAAAACCTACAAGTTCGTCACAAAAAATTCAAATATTTTTCTTCTTTTTTTCATTGACACCATTTTGTTAAAAAACGATAAAATAAACTTGATAAGTAATCAGATTGTTTCGTATAATCAAAAAGATATATACTTAAAACAAATCAAAATGAAAAGGAGTGGATGTTATGAAAAACTATACAAAGCAATTCGTCCTATCTTCTTCTTTTCTTTTTCATTTTCTTAAAAAGGAACAAAGGCATTCGCCTTTGTTCCTTTTTTATTGCGATCTATATAGGGGGAATTGTTATGAGGCCATATAAACGTGTCTTAATTAAATTAAGCGGCGGTGCACTTGCCGATCAAACTGGAAATAGCTTTAACTCCAAACGATTAGAACATATCGCAAACGAAATTTTATCCATTGTTGATTTAGGTATCGAAGTATCCATCGTCATCGGTGGCGGTAACATTTTTAGGGGGCATCTAGCTGAAGAGTGGGGAATTGATCGCGTAGAAGCTGATAATATCGGTACACTAGGTACAATCATTAACAGCTTAATGCTTCGCGGTGTTTTAACAAGTAAAACAAATAGAGAAGTACGCGTTATGACGTCCATTCCATTTAATGCAGTAGCTGAACCATACATTCGCTTACGTGCAGTCCACCATTTAGATAACGGCTATATCGTTATCTTTGGAGGTGGAAACGGGCAACCGTTCGTGACAACAGATTATCCAAGTGTACAAAGAGCCATCGAAATGAATAGTGATGCCATATTAGTCGCAAAACAAGGTGTCGACGGTGTTTTTACAAGTGATCCAAAGCATAACAAATCAGCAAAAATGTACAGCAAACTAAACTATAATGATGTCGTTAGACAAAATATACAAGTCATGGATCAAGCGGCATTACTGCTTGCCCGGGACTACAATTTACCAGCACATGTCTTTAACTTTGATGAGCCTGGAGTGATGAAAAAAATATGTTTAGGTGAACATGTGGGGACGTTGATTAATGATGATGTTACGATGCTGGTGCATGAAAAATAATGATTTCCCACCAAAAAGGGTGCCTTTTGTAGGCACCCTTTTCTAATCCACCATCACAAATAGAACTCAACCAATCCCGCCACTTTCTCCTTACAACGCTCCCAAAAAGATAACTTTTCAAAAAACTCTTTCGTCATTTCTTTCGAATCATGAAAATCCTCTGTTAACGCCTTATTAACTTGTCCTACAATAGGACCACCATAAATATAAAAATTCATTTCATCATTTATATTGAAGCTACGCGAAGTAAAGTTTGTTGTACCAATAACGGTTAATTCATTATCAATAAGCATTAATTTGCCATGGAACATTCCTTTTTTATACCCATATACAGTAATCCCATTATTAACAGCTTGACGTATGTATGGATACGCCGCTTCTTTTATAAGAGGTAGATCTGGTTTATATGACCAAAGTATTTTTACTGTAACACCACGCTTTTGTGCTGCGATTAAAGCATTCATGGACTCTTTATTTTTTGCTATAAAATACGGCGTTGCAATTACAATGGAGTGCTGAGCTTGTTTTATGAGCTCTATATATTTTTCAGCAACGTAATGCCCATTGTAACTAGTCATAGTATGTAATGTATTCCCTTTACTAGCTTTATTCGTACTCCTCTTTATCTCTTCTTTCGTATCTCGTTTCCAATCTAAAGCGAATTGCTGTTCTAAATCTTTTGCTCCTTCTCCTTTAAGCCGTACATGATAATCACGCCAATATCCAAATCGCTTATCTTTCCCTAAGTACTCATCTCCTATATTAAATCCGCCTGTATAGCCAATATCCCCATCAATCGTCGTAATACGGCGATGATTACGATGGTGAAGTGAATAAAATCCGAATGGCAATGCAGGTTTTCTACTATATGTAAAATGCACACCACTTTCCCGTAATTCATTTATCATCTTTCTTTCAAATGATAAATCATTAATGCGATCAACTGATAAATAGACGTTTGCTCCTTCTTTTGCCTTCTCTTTTAATAAGTTTAAAAAAGTATGACTACTTTTATCATCCGACAAAATGAAGAAATAAGTGTAGATGGAGCTTTTCGCTTTTTTAATATCTTCAAATAGCTGCTCATATAATGATTTCCCTTCTACATATAATTGAAAATCACTATAATGAGGCGCATACTCTGTCGGCATGTTTTTTCCAGCTTCCATTTTCCTACCTAAGGTAACATCGATATGCATACAAATTAAAATAAAAACGAAAATAGCAATAATAATAGAAGTAACTCTTAATATTTTTTTAATCATTTTGGTTTCCTTCCAATCATATTCCTTACTATTTCGTAGTGTTTCATTTAAATATGTTTTCATACGAAATGTATTTCTTATTTTTATTGATACTAAACAGTTAAAGGAGATACGAATATGAGAAAAGGAAAAACTCCTATTGTTTTTATCCCAGGTCTTTTCGGTTCAATGAGCAATATTATTATTCCCGGCACTGGTAATTGGAGTTTTGGACTTTCTGCATTTGTTTACGAACCATTCATCGTGATGCTAGAAAGTATGGGGTACGAACGAAATAAAGACTTGTTCATCTGTTTTTATGACTGGCGGCAGCGTATTGTTTTTTCTACACAAAAATATTTATTACAAACGATTGCTTATGCTAAAAAGATTACAGGTTGCGATAAACTAAATTTAATTTGTCATAGTATGGGCGGCCTTCTTGGACGTTCTTACGTTCAAAGTGACGAATATAAAAATGATGTGAATCAACTTATAATACTCTGCACACCAAACGCTGGATCTCCACCAAATTATAGTTATTGGACTGGAGGTAGTCTCCCTATCCATGCCTTTTCTAAAATAAATATCGTTCATTTTTATATGGAACAATATATTTGTTACTTAAGCATCTTACATAAAATGAATAAAGTTGAGGCGATACACATTTACTTTCCAGGATTACAAGATGTTATTCCTTGTAAAGATTACGGAAATTATTTATTTATAAAATCCGACTCTTCTATTACATTTCTTCCTTATAGTAAGATGAAAACGAAAAACCCTTTCCTCGATATATTAAATACAAATAGATTTATTATACAAAAAAGAAATATTGAAACGACACTCATTGCCGGAGATGGAGAGGAAACAACTCAATATTTACAAGTCGTCCCTTCACATTCCAAACTGAAATGGACAGACGGCAAAGTCGTCGGTGATTTACTTACAAAACATGGTGACGGTAACGCTGTTCTACATAGCGTTTTTCTTCTAGAGGGAAATAAATATGTTTTGCATGCTTCACATAACGAAGTGCTCTACAAAAGCATTCCTATACTACAAAAGATACTCTAAGTTTCAAACAAAAAAGGTATGGCATTAAGCCACACCTTTTCACATTAAACAAAATTTCTCGCGTCATTATTTCTTCCAAACTTATAAATAGCAATTAAGAAGAATGCAATTGCGAAAGCGAATAAAATTAAAATGTTTAAATACAACTCCGAGAATGGTATTCCCTGCTGTAGTTTTGATATCGTATCTAACAACCAGCGCTGCGGAAGAAAATTAGCTACTTTTTGTACTGCACTTGGCATAATGTCATATGGGAAATAACATCCAGCAAGTAAGCATGTTGGTACAATGATCATATTTTGCATCGCATTTGCCGATGCTGAGTTTTTCGAAAAAGCTACAAGGACTAATGATATTCCAATTGCGATTAATGCAAATAGCATTAGTACGCCCATCATCACTATGAAAGGCATATTGATATTCGTATGAAAAACATTCGTTAGGAATAGGATTGTAATCAAAATTTGTACTGTTAGTATTATGATATTTACTCCGACATTAGATAATATAAACTTCTTCCCATCTATCGGCGTTGATAATAGTCTAAAGTACGTTCTATTCTCTTTTTCTTTTAAAATATGACCTGATAAGTTCGCTGCTGAAAACAGCATAAACATAATAAGGTAACCCATCGTTTGATTTGTCATATCTTTATTTTTCGAAGTATCTTCTAGCGTCTCAGTTTTCATTTTAAATGAACTTTTTTGATACCCTGCGTACATATTGTCGAATGTGCTTTGATCTGTTCCGGCTACTTTACTAATAGCTGCTATATTATCAATATAATTATATAAATATGATTTTATAAATCCTGTTACTTGATCACCTTTAATCGATGAAATTTCAATATGCTCTGGTTTCCCTTCTCGAACACTTTTTGAAAAACCAGAATCTAATGTAATAACTCCATCAAGTTTTTTGGAAGTGAGTTTATCTTCTATTTGAGACTCCTTAACCTTACTCACATTCACATGATTTAATCCTTCTAAAAACTTTATCGTATCATTTGCTATCGGCTCATTTTCTTTATTTACAATCCCGATATTTAACGTTCCTTGCCCTGCATTTCCGTATATCGAGAAGGAAATGAGCGTCCCTATTATCGGCAAGCTAATTATAATTAGTAAACTTTTTTTATTTTTCAAAAGCACAGATAACGTTTTTTGTATGAGCCATAAAATATCCTTCATACTATAGCCCCTCCCGTCTACGTAATGCAATAATTGCAATTAATAAAAAGAGTGCTGAAATTCCAATGTTTAAAGAAATGACTGGTAGTGCTGCCCCTACATCATTTGCATAAATAATTTTCATAACAGCTGTATTTGCCCAAGTTAATGGCGATAAATTCGTAACGAAATTTTCTTCTACTACGAAATATGCACCTCCAAAAATAGAAGCTAATTGCACAACAACCATAATAATTGCCCTAGACGCTTCAGCTGTTTTCGTGATATATCCGATTCCTAAACCGAAGCTAATTGCTAGAAAGACTTGTGTTAATAAAATAAGAAATATGATTCCAAGATGGTCGCCCCAATTCGCTTGAAAAACAAATTTACTAAATAACATGACGAGTAATATGCACAGGGCATTTGCTACTAGGCTACCAAGTACTTTTCCAATGAATATTTCAGCTTTACTTATAGGTGCAGCAATGAGACGATCTCCTGTTTTACGTATTCGTTCTCCTCGAATTAAAGAACTCGCTCCCATCGCAGCATACAGTGCAATCATCGTTGTCATTACAACCGCGTAGTAATCCATAGAACCTGGTTTTTTCGCAGCTTGTAAAGATGTTTCTTTTATATAATCATTATGGTTTCCGTTTGAAATAACTGTGCTCACCTTAGTAGGATCTACTTTTGCAACTTCGACCGCTACATTGTACTTATCAACAAATGTTGTAAGCATTCCTTCCACAATACTCCCCTCAATACTACTTTTGTCACTTCCGTAAAATTTTGCACCATCTTTATTTAACTCTACATAAGCAGCATATTTATTTTTCTTCACTTCTTCTTTCCCATCTATACTGCCGGAAGCTTTTTTAAAATGAATACCTGATTTATCCACTTCTTTCGTAAATGCTGCAAATGATTGAGAAAACGTGCTACTCGCTTCATCTTTATATAGCACTTGTATATCTTTAATCGAATGACTATCACTATTAAATGCGTTGGTTAACGCTGTTCCTAACACAAGCATAAGTACAATCGGAAATGCTAACATAAAAACTAAAGTTCTTATGTCTCTGAAATCTCTTTTAATATGCATAATTGCAATATTGAAGATGTTCAATTGATGAACCTCCCTTTACCTTTTCTTCATTTACCTTTTATTTATCTCGTAAGTTTCTTCCGGTTAACGTAAGAAATACTGTTTCTAAGTTTGGAGCCTGCTCCTCTAACGAACGAATTTCAATGTCATGATTAATGAAATGCTGAATAATTTGATTTAAATTATTTAATCCTGCATCCGAGTTTACCTTGATTACGTTCTCTTCAATTTGAACAGCTTTCACACCGTTTATCTCTTTTAACTTTTCTACATCTAAATTTTCTACTGACTTCACTTCAATCCAAATATCTTTCGTATCTGTAATAATCGCTTTTAACTGTTCTTTCGTACCTTCTGCAATCACTTTACCGTGGTCGACAATTGCGATTTTCGTACAAATCTCTTCTACTTCTTCCATGTAGTGGCTCGTGTAAATAATAGTGCTTCCCATTTCATTTAACTTCCGGACAGACTGAAGAATATAGTTTCTTGACTGCGGATCAATTCCAACTGTCGGTTCATCCATAATAATTAACTTCGGTCTATGTGCAATTGCACAAGCAATATTCAATCTTCGTTTCATCCCGCCAGAAAAGTTTTTCGGATAACTTTTATGTTTATCGCTAAGCCCCACAAATTGCAGTGCTTCCTCCACTCTCGCTTTTAGCTCAACTCCTCTTAATCCGTACAACCCAGCAAAGAATTTCACATTTTCATAGGCAGTTAACTCTTCATAAATCGCAATATCTTGCGGAACGATACCGATATTCATCTTCGCAAATCGGTTATGTTTCTTTATATTTTTTCCTAGTATGCTAATTTCGCCTTCATTACTTCTTAACAAACCAGCAATCATATTAATCGTTGTACTCTTACCAGCACCATTCGATCCTAAAAAGCCAAATATTTCTCCTTCTTTAATAGATAAAGACATATTATCAACTGCGATGAAATCACCAAATTTTTTCGTTAAATTTTTAATTTCTAATGTATTCATCATTTCACCCCTATTTCGGTTTCTCTGCTTTTAGTATAAACAAAAAGAATGAACCTGCTCAGTGCAGAAGTTCATTCTTTTCACATGAGATTATTCACTTTTTTCATATGAGATGATTCATCCTCATATCGGCAACAACATTGTTACTGCAAAACCACTTGTTCCATCTACAATAATTTTTCCGTTTACTGACGCTGTTCGCTCCTCCATCCCCATAATCCCGAGACCTTTCTTAACGAGAACCGCACCTTTTCCGTTATCCTTCACTTGTACTTTCACCATCTTGTTAAGTACATGAATATCAATTGAGATGACTGTCGCATCAGCATACTTCATCGCGTTCGTTAATGCCTCCATAACATTTTCACCAATAATTTTCCACTGTATCGGAGAAATCATATCTAAGTTCCCTTTATAAACGAAAGGAATATTCACATCATTCTTACCGGCAAATTCCTCTATGAATAATTTCATACGATGAATACCAATTTGCTCAGTTGGTGGCTTCATATTTTTCAATGTAATGCGAATACTTTCAATTCCATCTTTTGAAATGTGAATTGCATTTTGTAATAACTCCGCAGATTTTTCTTTATCTATTTCCATTAACCTCTTTGCTGCCTCCATTTGAATAAGTGCACCCGTCATCGAGTGACCAATTTTATCATGAATTTCTTGCGATAACCGATTTCTCTCTTCTAGCTTAAATGTGTATTCAGATTGTCTTATGTACTCTTTATTTTCATGTAAGCTTTTCGTAAGTCGTTGCATATCTTTTCGCATCTTATCATTTTGCGATTCAAGCTTTACTACACGCGATATATATCGATCTGCAATAGTTAAAACGAGAAAAGAAAATGCAACAATTAATCCATAAGTCATTCGAATACTTTCATCTGCAATCGTAATTGGGAGCATCATAACGACAAAGCTTGGCCAATTCTTTTCTATGTAATAGAATGTAATTTCGTATAAGTTCAAAGGTAAAAACAAAATAAAAAATGGATGAACCCTCCATGTAAATAACATAACTATGCCAATGGATATACAGATTAATATTTTTTTATACGTATCTTTTTTAAATATAGAAATCATTACGTTTACAGAAAGGTAAATAAGTAAAGTAAATATAACCCACGGTAAATTTGCTACATTTGCGTAAATATAACTGAACACAATATATAAAAAGACAATTAATTTACTTACAGTTAACCAAAATTCCATATCATTAATCTACTTTCCCTGTTAAGTAATAAATCGCAATTTGTGTGCGATGTTCAAGTCCAGTTTTCCCTAAAACTGACGTAATATAATTTGCAATTGTTCCCTCAGATATAAAAAGCTGTTTCGAAATTTCTTTATTTGAGAAACCTTTTGCAATTAATGCGATAATACTAAGCTCCCTTTCTGTGAAAAGGCTCTTATCAATTTTACATTCTTCCTCTTTACTTTCCATTAAATTAGACTTAATTTTATCGAGGACAACATCTTGCATAACAGTTTGACCGTTATATACTCCTTTTATCGCATCACGAATACGCTCCGGATCGTTATTTTTTAATAAATAACCTTTCGCTCCGTTTTTTACTGCATCCAAAATATATTCATCATCATCAAACGTCGTTAAAATAAGCGGTTTTGTTTTCGTCTCTTCACAAATGAACTTCGTCGCCTCTACACCGTTCATATTTGGCATACGAACATCTAAAAGAGCAATATCAACTTCATGCTTTTTACAATACGCTACAGCTTCTTCCCCATCATTTACAGTATCTACTACTTCAAACTCTTCGTATGTATTTAAAATAATTTTCATGCCTTCTCTAATAAAAGAGTTATCATCTGCTATTAATATTTTAATTTTCATGTTTGTTAGTATGGACCTTTCCCTACTAACATTCACATCCTTTCTCCGTGTAACATTTCCTACTTGCTCATTATATACTTCTCTTTACCATTTTTTCACACCTTTTTTCATCTAGCTCTCCCGCAAAAAATATATTATTCTTTTTTTACAAAATGTGTAGGGTGACTTATCATTCTTTACGTCTATATAATAGAATGCGTCAAAAAGGAGGGAGAGACCGATTGAGGAAAAACAATTAATTGAAAAAGCACAGCAAGGAAGCGAGCATGCTTTTCGTATCCTTGTACAAACATATCGTCATTATATTTTTCAAGTTATCTTTTCTATTTTAAGACATGAAGAAGATTCGAAAGATGTTACACAAGAAGTATTCGTAAAAATTCACACCTCTCTCCCAAATTATCAATTTCGCGGATTAAAAACGTGGATGGCACGTATTGCCACCAATCACGCTATTGATTATAAGAGAAAGAAAGCTAGAGAAAGTGAAGAACTCTCCTTATGTAAAGAAGCTGAGGAAAATATACAGTCCTCTCATAATATTGAGGCTTTATTATTGACGAAAGAGCAAAAATTACTCATTGCTCAAAAACTGCGAGAACTTCCCGAAAATTACCGTGACGTTGTTCTCGCACATTACTTAGAAGAAAAGAGCTATCAAGAAATTGCTTTACAGGAAAACATCGAAGTAAAAACAGTCGAAATGAAACTGTATCGAGCACGAAAATGGATTAAAAAACATTGGAAGGAGGAAGAGTTTCTATGATGCATTATTCAAAAGAAGATTGGCGCAATTATACATTAGATTTTATAGAAAGTAATGAACGTGAATCTATGGAAGAACATCTTTATGAATGTGATCATTGTTTAGCACTTTATATGGAAAGTATTGATGAACAACATGAAAACCTTCCAATGATAAATGATGATTCATTTACGAACGAAGTTATGACGCAAATTAATTTTGAAACACTACAGTCTAATGAAAATATAAAAACAACCTCACTAAAGCGCACGATCATTCATTACATAATTGCGACTGCGGCTACAATTATTTTTATGGTAAGTGGTTTATTTCAGTATATTTTTACAGCGACATCAAATTTAGAGAAATCTTCAAAACATAACGAGTCTTCTATTTCACAACAAATTGTAAACAAATCGGTAGACACATCGAAAAAGGACGGAGGTTCAAAGCATGAATAAAAATCCCTTTTTAGCACTTGTATTAGGGCTAATTCCTGGGCTTGGACATTTATACTTAAAAAAGCTAGGACGGTTTATTTTATATAGCGGAGGATCACTATTTCTATTCTCCTTTGCAGTATTTTGTACCATAGTAGTAAGAGAACGTGATATTGCTTTTCTTTCTCTATTTTTACTAGCTGTTCTATGGGTAATTAACTTACTAGATTTAGTTATCACCATTATAAACCAAACGAAAAAGCAAGAAGCTGGAGAAGTGATAAATTCCTCTAAAGAGAGCGAACGATTTTATATCATTCTCTTATCCATCATCCCTGGACTTGGCCATTTCCAATTAGGACTTATGCAACGCGGACTTACATTTTTAGTAGCTTGCACAGGAATCGGAAGTATGATCATTTTCGTTGCACTTTTAACATCGCAAGAAAGTTTTCTTATCTTCCTTATTACGTTACCTGTTTTATGGATTTATAATTTCTTTGACGTTGTTCAGCAACTACAGAAAAAAGAACGTGGCGAGCAATTAATTGACCGTACTATTTTCGAAGATTTTGAAGAACATCGAGAGCAGGGAAAGAAAAGTAAAACATTTGCTTCTATTTTAGCGATGTTCCCTGGAGCAGGTCATATGTATTTAGGCTTACAACGCCGTGGTCTTCAGCTTATGGCAGCCTTCTTACTATCTATTTATTTACTCGACTTATTAAGACTTTCTGCGTTTTTATTTTTAGTACCAATCATTTGGTTCTATAGCTTTTTTGATGCGTTACAGCAAACAGCAAAATACGGAAAAGAACGAGTTCAAGACGAACCCATTATCGATTATTTTATAAATCATCAAAGATGGATCGGTATCGGATTAATTACACTCGGTGGTTATTATTTATTAAATCAAACAGTCCTTCCTATTTTGAATGATTATTTTGTAACTATATTTAATATTCATCTTAGTGAACTATATTATCGCTATTTCCAAACATCTATCGTTGCGCTCCTTTTAATTGGCGGCGGCTTTAAATTGTTACTTGGAAATAAAGAAAACAAAGGTGGGACAAGCGAATGAGGACTTGGCGTGTTGGAACATTCTCAATGGGGCTTTCTATTATATCGTTAGGATGCTTTTTACTATTTTCAGTCGTAAAAGGAATTCAAGTATTAGATACACTAACTGCATGGTGGCCAGTTTTACTCATCATACTTGGAGCCGAAGTTTTACTATACCTTCTATTTTCTAAGAAGGAACAATCATTTATTAAATATGATATTTTTAGTATTTTCTTTATCGGCGTTTTAGGAAGCGTCGGAATTGCTTTTTACTGTTTATTATCAACTGGATTACTAGAAGAAGTTCGTCACTCTATTAACACAACGAGGCAAACGAGTAATATTCCAGACGGACAATTTGATATACCTGAATCTATCAAAAAAATCGTAGTAGATGCAGGACATCAGCCTCTAACGATAGAGGGAAATAATACAAATCAAATTCATCTTTTGGGAACTTATGAAATGACAACGAAAGCAAATGAAAAACTCAATTTAAAACGAGATGATTTCCTTTCAGTTCAAACGGCTGGAGAAACGATGTATATCACTTTAAAATCTTTACCTGTTCAGCATACATTATTTAATTCAGCACCACAGGTGAAACCAACGCTTGTTCTTCCGCAAAATAAAAATGTGGAAATCCGTGCTTCAAATAACGAACTATCTCTTTATCCAGGTCAATTACAAAATAATTGGTTTGTACAGGAAAGCTCAAGAGTGTCTGTCCATCTTGCAAAAGAAAGTGATGTATCTTTAACAGCAGTAACGAATCAAAAAGAAACACATGGAAGTACACCTTGGGAACAAGTAGAAGATTTAACGAAAAACGAAAATACTTCTTCAGAAGAACATCCAGAATTAAACAACCAAGAACATTGGTATAAAAATTCGATTAAAACTGGAAATGGGACGTACAAGTTAAATATTGAGAAAGCTTATAATTTGAATATGAGTGTTCTCGAAAAATAAAAAACCTTCCGCAATTGCGGAAGGTTTTTCTCATATAATCGCTTTAATTCCTTCTAACACTAATCCAATCATAAATCCGCAAACCGCCCCGTTCACTCGGATCCACTGTAAATCTTTACCGACGTTATTTTCAATCATTTCGATTAACGTCTTATCATCTAACTTATCAAGGTTTTCTTGTACAAGCTTACCAATTTTCGAATGGTTCTTTTCCACAAGTGTGACAACTTGCTTTTGTAACCACTTCTCTATTTTTTGAACAGTTTGTTCATCTTCTTTTATTTTATTCATTTGTTTTTGTAAAAATGGAATAACATATTTATCAGCAAATTCTTCATTATTTACAAAAGCAACTGCTCTTTGCTGTACTTGCTCTAGCATCTCTTTTATTTTGTCAGTAGCATTCCAATTCGCAATCCACTTTTCTTTCCAATTTTCTAATTCCTGTAATAAGGCTTCATTTTCTTTTACATTGATAATTTCTTGACGAATCTTCGCTAATATAAGTTGTCTTGTGCTATTATCAGCCTCTTGTAAGCTGTTAATATTACTAATGATAAACTTCTGCAAAATGCCGCCAATCTTATCTTCATCTACAATATTCATAAATGATTTCAAAGTAAACTGCAAGAATCCATCTACTTTTATATTTTCCATCGCCTTCATACCTAAGCTACCGAGCTGGTAACGAGCTTCATCTTGCGCTGTCCAATCTTTTACCTTCACTAATATGTAATCAAGTGTCTTTTCATCATATTCTTGCACAACTAATTGATCAACAAGCACTTGTAAAATGTTATTTGTATTAATTGTATGTAAATACGTCTTTAATTCTTTTTCAATAATAACCGCTAATTTTTCTGTATCGATTGAAACAATCGCCTTCTCAGCAATCGTTACAATGCCTTTTTTCACAGCATCAGACTGCATTTCTCTCTCTGCAATTTGTAGCACCATTTGTGCTAGCTGCATTTCTTTTACTTTATTCGTAATACTTTCTTTCGTTAGCCACTCATTTTCTAACGTATTGATGAGCCCTTTCGTTACTCGTTTACGGTTTTTAGGTAACAAAGCTGTATGCGGAATTGGAATTCCCATCGGGTGACGGAATAATGCTGTAACTGCGAACCAATCTGCAAGCCCGCCAACTAACCCAGCTTCAAATCCCCCTTGTATAATCTCTCCAGCTATCGTTCCTTGAAAAGGGATAGAAGCCGCAAAGCCTACACCCATAACCCCAAGCGAAATACCCGCTATATATTTAGTCTGTAATGACATCGTATACACATCCTCTTATTATGTAAAATAAAGCTTTTTTGTTGTATTTATTCAATATTAGTTATCCTTTATATATACTATAAAGAACTATTGTGAAAATAACAAAGATTTTTATGTACATGAAAAAATGAGGCTACAATTAGCCTCATTTTTCTTATACCGTTAACTCCAAACCTTTCCTATAATATTCATTCATTACATCTTTTGGAACCATACTTCCACCCGTTCCCCACACAATATGAGTACCTTTTTTCACCTTCTCTGTTAACTGTTGCTTTTGTAAATACTCATCTTCTTTACATACTTTCACTGGCCCTATCATACCTGCTAGTGCAGAAGGCTCTAAATAAATATTCTCCGTGTCAGCTAGTTCTTTTAACAATCTATATAACTCTTCATCGCTTACTGTGTAATTCCCACTCAAAAATGGTTCCATCGTTTTACCGACAAATCCAGACGGTCTTCCTACCGCTAGTCCGTCCGCGTCTGTTACATTATCAATCCCGATATCTTGAACAGCAATTTTATCATGAAGTCCTGTCATTAAACCGAGTAACATGCATGGAGAGTGCGTAGGCTCCGCAAAGAAGCAGTGCACGTTGTCTTTATACAATAACTTTAAACCAAATGCTATCCCGCCAGGTCCTCCTCCTACTCCGCACGGAAGATAAACAAATAAAGGATGATTTTCATCTACTACAACCTCTAACTCTTCTAATTGCTTTTGTAATCGCAATGCTGCTACTGCGTATCCTAAAAATAAATCATGGGAGTTTTCATCATCTACAAAATAACAGCTAGGATCCGCATCCGCTTGTCTTCTTCCTTCTTCTACTGCTTTACTATAATCATCTTCATATTCAATAACGTTTACACCTTTACTTCTTAATAAATCTTTCTTCCATTCTTTTGCGTCTGCTGACATATGAACAGTTACATTAAAACCTAGATTCGCACTCATAATCCCTATGCTAAGTCCTAAATTCCCTGTAGAACCTACTGCAATTGAATATTTCGAGAAAAACTCTCTACATGTATCACTATCTAAAATGGAATAATCATCTTCTTCTATTAACATACCGTGCTGCAATGCTAGTTGTTCAGCATGTTTCAACACTTCATAAATGCCGCCCCTAGCTTTAATTGATCCTGATATCGGAAGATGACTATCACATTTTAATAATAATTCTCCTAAAATAGGTTGCTTGTAATTTGTCTCTAAAGCTTCTTTCATAGAAGATATTTTCACTAAAGGTGATTCGATTATGCCATTCGTCCCTTTCGTTTCAGGAAAAACTTTCGCAATATATGGTGCAAAACGCTTTAATCTCTCTTCCGCATCTTTTACATTCTCTTCATTAAGTGGTGAATCTTTTATTGCCCTTTCATACTTTTCTATGTTTGGATTTATCCAAAATACTTCTTCTGTTGCAATAAGTTTATTCACTAATGGGTATTCTGCTTGTAATGCCCCTATTTCTTTCATTTTGTTTCCTCCTTATATCCTTGTAGCTCACCATATAATAAATTATAATTAAATTAATTTTAATATAGTTTAACACAAATCGTTAACTTTAGTTAATTTTAATTTAATTTATTTAAATATAGTTTAATAACCCTTAAGGAGATTTTCATTATGGAAAATATAGATATTGGTAAAAAAATTGAAAAACAAAGAAAAGAAAAAGGTTTAACTAGTAAAGAACTAGCAAAGATGGCCGATATTACACCATCTATGTTAAGTCAAATTGAGCGTGGGTCCGCTAACCCTTCTATTCAAACATTAAAAGTGCTTGCTAAAGCTCTTGATGTGCCAACATTTAGCTTTTTACTTGAAGATACAAATACAGACGATTTAATTGTACGTTCCCATAAACGAAAGAAAATGATTATCGATAATTTATCATATGAAATGCTTTCACCTGATTTCACTGGAAATTTAGCAACAGCAATTATGACCGTCCCGCCTAATACAGCTTCATCAGAAAATGTGCTAGAACATAAAGGAGAAGAATTAGCATTTGTCTTAGATGGGAAAATCACATTATATTTAAACGAGGAAGAATACGTATTAGAAACTGGCGACAGTGTAAAGATACCTGCTTATTTAAAGCATAAATGGGTGAATCATTTTGAGAAAAATGCGATAGTCTTATTTTCTGTTACTCCGCCGATTTTTTAATATATCAATAAAAACAGGATGATTCTTATAAAATGCGGATTATCCTGTTTTTATTAAATAAGAAAGTGAAATTTTTGTTAAAAACTTAACAGTTGGACCCAATCCGAACAATCCTCCTAAAAACATATTTACAAGTGAAGCTATCCCTCCCATTGATGCTAACGTATCATGAGTCAGATTCATCCCACCACTACCAGAGGCACTTGTAATATTCACATAAAAATAAGAAACACGTAAAAATTAATTGTTTTTTCAGAATTTTGTTGAAAAATATGGTAAAATTACTCTTATACTTCTTCTATTTTGCTATTATAGAAATAATTAAATTAGAATACTTTTATCGGATGGGGGAATATATAATGAGTGTGTTATTAAAAGGGCATGAACAGATTGTCAACGAATTAAACATTTTATATCAAGTAATGGTAGCGGAGCAATTAATTGAAGCGAAACAATTAAAAGAAAAAATAGAGAAACAGATTAATAAAATTGAAGCTGATCAAAATCTATCGCTTTACTACTCCCTACTAAACTTTAAATATAAGGTCCTAACCGATTGGACAAACATTAAGTATGATACTTTTAGTCAAATTGTTCGTTTAGACAATCCAATAACTGAAAACTTTATTACTTATTATTATCACTTTTTTAAAGCTGAACATGCTACCATTATTGGAAATTATGATGAAGCAAAAAAAGAATACGAAAAAGCTGAATCCCTTTTAAAACATGTACCAGGTGAACTAGAAGAAGCTGAATATAAATATAAATTTGCTATATTTAATCACCATACAAACAAACCACTTACAGCAATCAATTATGCAAATCAAGCGAAAGAGATTTTCTCAAAATATCCACGTTATGAAATTAAAATAGCTCTATGCGAAAACATTTTAGGCTCATGTTCTGTTTATTTAAAACAATTCGAACAAGCCGAAGAGAACTATAATTCAGCAATCAATATTTTACAAAAGCTGAAAGACGATACACTAATCTTAAAAGTTCGAAATAACTTAGGTTGGCTCTACTCTTCTCAAAATCTATCAACCCTTGCTATTAGACATCTTACAATAGTTACAAACAAATTACCTAAACACCTAAAAGCCAATTTTCTACAAGCCAAAGAACATTTTAGTTTAAATGAAAAAGAACTTGCAAACTATTGGGTTCAAAAAGGCTTAGAAATTTGTAATGAATTAAATAATCAAGAATATAAACACCATTTCACTATCTTAAAAACACAACACACTGGTATTCTAGACGACTTAGAAAACGCAATCATTGCAGGCACCACATATTTTAACAGTAAAGAATTATACGATTATGCACAAGAATATTACGAATTATTAGCAGTAGAATTTCATAAAGTGAATAAAATAGAGAAATCTCAAAAATATTTTTTCAAAACTTACGAAGCAAAACAAAAATTATTAACTAAGGAGGCACTAAGATAATGAAAAAGATTAGTTTAGCTATTTTAACCTTTACATGCATACTTGCTTTTGGCTTTAATAATTTCACTGAAAATCAACAAGCAAAACAACTTCCAAAATGGGATACAGATAAACAAGAAACACATGCAGACCTGTAGAAACCTAAAAACCCCTAATAAAGGGGTTTTTAGGTTTCTACAATATAATGATTTAGCATATGATGAAGAAATACGCTTATAAAAGATATCCATACACAGATACTCTCTGTACATGGATATCTTTTATTTTTTCGGCACCAACAAAATCCCTAAACTAATAATACAAAAGCTCATTATTTGCTGTGCTGATAGACCAAACTGTACCGAATTTTGTTCACTAACAAGCGAAATAATAATTTGAGCAAACCCCTCAACAATTAGAAAAATACTTATATTCTTTCCATTTCCGAGCCTTTCATTTTTCATCCATAACAAACCCATTATACAAAGGTTGAGGATAATCTCATATACAAAAATAGGATGATACAAAAATTTAGATTCGTATATATTCATTCCCCATGGTAGTGTCGTTTGTACACCTACTTCATGATGTAATAGAAAATAAAAGATAATGCACACACACAATCCAAAAGGGAGTACATCAAGTAAAATGCGAAGCGAAAATTGTTCCTTTTTACTTTTCCAAACAATGTATACACTAGCAATTACGCATCCTACTACAATATGTTGCATACTTCCTATAGCTAATAATGCTTGCAATGGCGATTTAAAAGCCCATACAGGATTTAAAATTGCTGGTGCAAACTTCCATACAAATACGATGATAATAAACGCATTTGTTACGGCATCCATCATTTTTTCATATGATGCATTTTGATGCCTCATCTTTCGTTTCATCAACATAAATCCAAATAGACTTCCAATTATAAGAGATACGGGTTGTAATCTCACGATCCACTCCATCATCACGAAATCCCCTTTTAGCTCTCAATCAATTTCTTAAATTTCTTTTCTAATTGATCTGGTGGTAATACACCTCGTACATGATCTACTATAATTCCATCTTTATTAACAAAAAATGTCGTCGGTAAAGAGAATACTTTATAATCTAGTCCAGCTACTCCGTCCATATCTAATAGAACAGGAAACTCAAACCCATAGCGATTAGCAAATGCGCTTGCTTCTTGTACTGGGTCACTAACAGTTGCATTCACCGCAAAAATTTCAACATCCTTTTTATATTTATCATACATATGAACTAAGTCAGGTGCCTCCATTTCACACGGCCCACACCATGATGCCCAAAAATTAATAATATATGGTTTTCCCTTGGCATCATTTAACGACTGCAACTTTCCGTCTAATCCTTTTAATGTGATGCCAGGTGCTTTAAAACCTACTTGTGGTAATACTTCTTTCTCTTGTAACTCTGCTTGCTTTGCTTTTCTTTCCTTTTCTTCTTTCTTTGAATTATAAAAGTTAACCCCCGCCCAAGCGAGAGCACCTACTAGTATAATAGCAATTAGTTTCTTCACTTTTCTTCCTCCTCATTTTTAAAAACCTGTAAATCCACCGAATAGACGAATAAAGAGTGCTGTAATTTTCGTCATTTGATTTGTATACAATAAAATACCTGTAATATATGATAAATAAGATATATATAGCGATAAAAAGTATAATGATATAAATGACAACACTCTATCCACACTACATAGAGTAGTGTTCACCCTAAAAAAAGAGGCTATATGCACTCTCCGACAATAAGTACAATCGACACACAGAATAACCCTATTGTTACATATACCGAGTTCGTATGTAACGGAATAGTAAGCTTAGCAACCTTTTCATTTAACACTTGCTCGATTCGTAAATTTATTGCTGTTTTTGCAAATGAAGCTGTAACACATCGATTCTCCATTGTCTTTATTTTAATTAATTTTAATAACGCGCTACCTAACTCAAATGAAGATTCCATTTTTTGCATCGCATATTTATCTGCTGCTAACTCTTGATACGTATGATATCGTTGTAACAATTCTTTTAATATCGGGATGTACATCATTCCTTCTGCTAATAACGTAAAACAAAATAATTTTAGCGGATCCCAATTATTTTGATGATATTCTTCATGGAAAATAATCGCATCAATCTCTTCATCTGAAAACGTCTGAAGCAAACCTTCTGACATGACAACTTTCGGACGGAATAATCCAATTGTAAACGCTGCAACTTCCGCAGTCGGCAGTATATATATTTGTTTCTTTTTTCTAATAAATGGGATAAGTACTTTTTGTACTTTTTTACTATAGAAAAATTGCCGCCAAATTCTTTTACACACAATCAATACAGTAATTAATAATAACCCCGCTACTATAATACGAACCATTGATAGTTCTTTCATATGTTTTTCTAACTGAAACAAGCAAAACTTTGAAAGGAAGAATGCCTTATTTTGAAAGAGAAATGGATATGTAACATAATACAATAACAAGCTGAAAAAGAGGGTACTAACAATGAGCGCTAACAATACGATTTTACGCATTTGCCATTTCATTTCATCGATCCTCTTTTTTTAACTGATTCAATTTGTCTTCTAATTTTTTTATTAAATTCGGATCAGCCTGCTCTAACTCATCTATCATATGTGTTATAACTAAATCTCCAAATTCCCCCACTAATTCCTGTGTCATTTTCTTCGTTTGATTGGATAAGAATTCTTCTTTCGTTTGTATAGCACGATATATGCCACTTCTTTTTACAGTCTGTTTTTCTAAGTGTAATTTCTCTACTAACCTGTTCATAACTGTCATAACAGTATTAAAATTCACAGGCGATTCTTCACTTAATTTCTGCTGGACTTCTTTAATAGTAATACCTTCAGTAGACCAAATAATCTCCATAATCTTCGCTTCAAGCGGTCCAAAGAAATGATTTAATCCTTGCTCATTTAACCTATAGTTTTGCGTAAACATCGTATGACTCCTTTCACACTACGAATTGTAGTACAAATTGAATGAGAGGTCAAACGCAAGTAATACAAACTAAAATTCACTACCTATAAATACGTACCTCATTCTATTCATTATAAGCCTAACTTATCTCCAAATGTATCAAAGAGATACTGCTCTAATATTTGTACACTAAACTTCTCATTACGCCCAAGGGCAAATAATTCCCGATCCTTCGCTACGATAGTATCTAACGGAATAACTACATTATCCACTATTTTTGTAATTTCAATTATATTACTTTTTACATTTACTTCTGTTTTAAATTCAACGTTTTCTAACACTATATGTGAACGTCTTCCTGATGCAAAAAAAGTAAAATTAGGATTTTTAACAACGCCAATTTCAGTCTCTAACGCATATAAATAGTGAAAAATTACATCTCTATGTCCATCTTTTATTATTTTTTCATCCTTCTCATCGTCTAAGTATTCTTTCAGCTTCGTTGTAAATTCAAATCGAAAATCCACTTTTTTCACGCTCCTTCTTTGTATTTCATATTAAATAAATATATTGAAATAATTTTACCATATTGTAATACAACTTCCTATTAAAAGTAAAAACTGTTTTAGAAAATCGCTATTATTTCCGATACCCTTTTAAAATATAAGTATAAATTCAATATGAATGAATGCTTCATTACATCTATTTAAACATATTTTTTCCATTTTTTGAAACATTAGTATGAAATATTATATATCAATGAATGGTTTCTAATTCATTGGTATATATAGTCAGTAGTTTCTTTACTATCCCGATATACTTAAACTACATTTTCTACTTATTCATTACATATAGAGAAGGAATGTAACTCTCTTCTATCGAATTTTTATATAACAAAAATAATTAGGTGGTGCTTTACTATGAAATTAGCTGTCATTGGTGGCGGTGATTTACAAGATTCAAATCACTTGCCTATTAATGAACGCCTTATAGAATTAACAAATAAACAGTATCCAAAAGTATTGTTTATTCCAACGGCTAGTCATGATGATGAAAGCTATATAAAATTATTTTTAGACACGTTTGAAAAACAATTACATTGTGAAGTACAAATTTTACGCATTACAACAGATTCACCTTCTAAGTATGAAATAGAGGAGATGATTCATTCAGCCGATTTAATTTATCTAGGTGGCGGAAACTATATTCACATGCTTACGCAATGGAAAGAACATAGACTTGATAAAAAATTATTATTGGCTCTGCAACAAGGAACACTTATTGCTGGTTATAGCGCTGGTGCTATGTGTTGGTTCACGTCTAGTATCCGATCAGATTATGAAGGTTCTGGTTACATAGAGAGTAACGGATGGGGTATTGTTAATAAAAGATTTTGTCCACATTATAATCAATTAAACAGAATGAACGCCTTCCATTCCTTTTTACAAAATCATCAAGGGAATATAGAAGGAATTGCACTGGAGGATAATTGCGCTTTATATATTACAGAGGAATCCTTTGAGATTATCGGTGAATCAGAAAAAGCGTGGGAGTTTTATATGAGTGATAAAACTCTCATTAGACAACATTTTGATATAACTTTAAAAAGCTATTTGTAAACCTGCACTTAAGAAAAAATGTCCCTAAGTCTAATAACTTAGGGACATTTTTTCTATTTAACTAACTAATCGTGTAATTCGTTTCTTTTGCCATGAAAGCTTATAATATGCATACTGCAATAGTAAGCTGACAATAAATGCTGCTGGATACCCAATCCAGATACCTTCTATTCCAAGACTTGTATGGTAAGAAAGATAATATGCTACGGGTACTTCTACAAGCCAAATTGAAACAACTCCAATAACAGTTGGCCAAAGTACTGTACCGCTCGCTCGCATTGTCGCACTAATAATTTGTGCATGACCGAAAATTAAATAACTCCATAACGTAATCATAACTAAGCTATGAGCAATTTCAATTGTAGTTTGACTCGTTAAAAATAGTGATAAAATGTCTCTTGAGAATAAATAAATAAGAGATATTAACACACCACCGATGACGTAGTTCATAATAATTCCGGCCTTCACAACTTTCTGCAATCGATCAAATTGATTCGCCCCAATTGATTGTGCTGCAAAAATAGAAACTGTAATACCAAGGCTAACTGCTGGCATTTGTACATAACTTGCAACTTGATTCACAACGCCGTAAGCAGCTGTTGCATCCGAACCGTAACGATTTACAAATGCGATTACGGCAATCTCAGATAATGAAACTAATATCATATTTATACTTGCCGGTATACCGAGCCTTAGCAATAGCTTTAATAACTCCCCATCCATTCGAAGGTATTTTCTAACCGTTCCATCTAGTTGTAATGGGTGATTTTTCTTCTTTAAATACACAAGCATGACAATAAACGTAATAACTGTAGATATAACAGATGCATAGGCTGCTCCATACACATCTAATTTCGGAGCTCCTAACCATCCAAAAATAAGAACTGGTAATAAAATCATATTTAGTGCTGTACTTACAATTAAAAAGTAAAATGGCGTTTTAGAATCTCCTGTACCTCTCATAAATGTTGTATATGCGAAATATAAAAATAATACTGGCATCGATATAAATAAAATCCGTGCATAATGTACACTTATTTCAATAATATTTTCTGGTGTTCCCATTAGACGCATAATATCCATCGCAAAAATACTTCCTATTATCGCCAACACAACTCCAATAATAAAGGTAAATGTCAGCGTCGTACCAACGATAGCTTTTAAACGATCTTCGTTTTTAGCACCAAACGCCTGACCAATTAAAATAGAGCTTCCTGAACCGATACCAATTACAAATGAAACGAGCAAGAAAAATAATGGGAAGAATGCTGATATAGCCGCTAAATCATTAACTCCAAGCCATCTTCCTACTACTACCATACCAAATAATTGTCCAACTGATTGTAGTACATTACTTAATAATAACGGTACTAAAAACATCGACATCGATTTCCAAATCGGTTTACTCTCACTTTCCAACTTATGTGACTCCGCACCTTCTTTATTGTTATCTGCAGGTGGTTTCAAATTTCATTTCTCCTTTTATTAAACATCTATTTTCAATCTCTATCTCTTTGTATAGTTGTTATAATACTGTGCTTCTATTCATTTTCTTTTCGTATGATTATAACTTCACCCAATATTGACTTCCATCGGCTGTTCGATCTAAAAATCCATATTCGATTAAATATCTTCTTAATGTTACAAAATCAGGGTATACATTTTCTATCACTGTATTTACTTCTTTTTCAGTATACTTTTTATTACTATCAAACTTCTTCACTAAATGGCGCAATATAATTAATTTACGCTTTTGTTTCTTCGGAAATTTAGAGAGAGGTCCATCTAACCCTTCTGTAAAATGAGCTTTTAATACTTCATCATTTTCTTCTTCCGTAATATTGTATCGATCATCTACCATCGTTGCTGTTCTATGAATTGGCACAAATTTCGTTTGTACTTTTGATTTTTCTTCTGATAATTCCATTAGCGCTAAAAATACTTTTGCTTGTTTCATTTTCTCTCGCAGTGTAAATCGATGATTACGAATTGTTGATGTACTTCCGCCATCCATCTCTTTTACAATTTCTTTATCATTCAGTCCCATATAGAAAAACTGAACCATTTTCTTTTGTAAATCCGTTAATCCAGTAAATTTCTTATCCATATTTAGCAAATAATCAAACATAGACGTATGCTCATTTTGAATATGCAATTGGACGAACTTCTCTGCTTCATACAAAACTTGATTATCTTGATAAATAACACCTTTAATAAATGTTTCACCACAAGCTAAGCAAATGTACCCCTCTTTTTCTTCATCAAACACATACCCTTTCTTTAATTCCTCTATTGACGCATCCCAAAACTTCTCTGAAATATCGCTCATACTAAACACTCCTTCAAAATGTTTATTTAAAAACCAAACAAATCGCTATATCGTTTATTATTACTTCATCATCTTATCACAACACAAACAAACATTTCAACGTTTCGTTTGCCCATTTTATAAACTTTTATAAAAACATCTATCGAAAGGATTTAATACAACGAAAAGCGAATATGTTTATACAAATTCATTTTATAGGATGTAAAATAGAACATGAATATTCTTCAAGACCCTTGGTTTACCGTTAAGTAAATTGCACAGAACGCATATGCGATTAGTGAATATGGAACTGGTATTCACTCATTACAAAACTTCAGTATTCAATTTTAACTACAAAAAAGATGTTTTCGTATAAGAAAACATCCTTTACTTTTTATATATTCTATTTACAGTCTCTACTAAAACCTTACTTGCTTGTACAAATGTATGCTTTCGATTTCTATCTTCAACAAATTTATTAGCACAACTACTCATAATCATCATACAACTAATTATGACTAACGCTATCTTTCTATTCTTGTAAGTCACTTTATGCCACTCCACTATTACAAAACTTCTTTTGAATTTATCCCATCAAGAAATTTTACATGAATAATAAAACGTGTGAATATGCAATTCTGCATATTCACACGTTTTATCACAATGTTATGATTTAATTTAGTTAAAGAACAAGTATACCGAGGTGACTAACTTGAAATTTAAAGCGAAAAAAAATCCATTCCACGTCATTTTCATTACATTATTTATAATTATTTTTTTCGTTTCGTTATTCTTCCAAAATGAAAATTCTATTTTTTTCACTCTCATGATGCTGCTAAATATCGTGAATCTTTCTTCATTCTATTTCTCTCACTACAACGTAACGGAATCATCTCTTGTTGTAAAACACGGTTTCATTTTTCATACTGAAATTCCATTTGAAGATATTCGTCACGTTAAATACTCTGGTAAAAAACTTCATTCAAAAAAATGGACTAGACAACAATTAGAAATCCATTACAATTTATTTGACTCAGTGACCACTTTCATACCACTAGAAGAAGAAAAATTCATTTCACTCTTAAAAGAGAACTGCCCACAGATGAAAGTAATGAATACGCCTGCTAACAAATAATATATTTTGAAGCTTGTAGTATTGCAAGTAGATGAAACATAAAAATGAACATCAAAAAAGCCAAGATTCTATACTAAGAACCCTGGCTTTTTCTATTACTCTTTTGGAGCAATCATTTTCTTTGGATCTACAATTTCATCAAATTGCTCTTCTGTTAGTAGCCCAGATTGCAATGCTGCTTCTTTTAAAGTTAATCCTTCTTTATGAGCATGCTTCGCAATTTTCGCTGCATTTTCATATCCGATATGTGGGTTTAGCGCTGTTACAAGCATTAGTGAGCGATTCACATTTTCATTAATTACTTCTTCATCTGCTTCAATACCAACTGCACAATTGTCATTAAACGAAACAATTGCATCCGCTAATAAGTGAGCTGATTGTAAGAAGTTATAAGCA
The DNA here is from genome assembly GCF_030164735.1 of Bacillus sp. RB3. Classification (NCBI taxonomy): domain Bacteria; kingdom Bacillati; phylum Bacillota; class Bacilli; order Caryophanales; family Bacillaceae; genus Bacillus; species Bacillus sp. RB3. The sequence goes on along the minus strand of NZ_JASNGE010000024.1, from coordinate 48,128 downwards.
ATAACAGGTTTAAATACATTTAACTCAAAGTTACCTTGGCTCGCAGCAAATCCGATTGTTGCATCATTCCCCATTACTTGCGCTACAACCATCGTTAACGCTTCACTTTGCGTTGGATTTACTTTACCTGGCATAATAGAGCTTCCCGGTTCATTTGCTGGAATAATAATTTCTCCAAGACCACTACGTGGACCACTTGCAAGCCAACGTACATCGTTAGCGATCTTCATTAGATCCGCAGCTAATGCTTTTAATGCACCGTGGGTATATACAACTTCATCATGGCTCGTTAATGCATGGAACTTATTTGGTGCAGAAACAAATTGTTTACCTGTAAATTGACTAATTTCCTCTGATACCATCTCACCAAATTTAGGATGAGCATTAATACCTGTTCCAACCGCAGTTCCACCAATTGCTAACTCTTTCATATATGTATTGCTCTCTGCAATCATACGCTCTGTTTTTTCAAGCATACGGTGCCATCCGCTAATTTCTTGCCCTAAAGTTAACGGCGTTGCATCTTGTAAATGTGTACGACCAATTTTTATAATATGTTCAAATGCAGTTACTTTTTCTGCTAAAGTTTCTTTTAATTTCGTAATTGCTGGTAATACGTGATTTTCTACTGCGATTACACAAGCTACATGAAGCGCCGTTGGAAATGTATCATTTGAACTTTGTGACATGTTCACATCATCATTCGGATGAATATGTACGTCAGATCCCTTCTCTTTCAAAATTTGATTCCCACGATTTGCAATTACTTCATTCACATTCATGTTTGACTGTGTACCACTACCTGTTTGCCATACGACAAGCGGAAAATGTTCATTCCATTTCCCTGCAATCACTTCATCCGCAGCTTCTACAATTGCTTCTGCTTTTTCTTCTGATAGCTTTCCTAATTTTTGATTGCTAAGCGCTGCACTCTTCTTTAAAATTGCAAATGCTTTTACAATTTCAAGCGGCATTTGCTCTGTTCCAATTGGAAAGTTTTCTTTACTACGTTGTGTTTGTGCTGCCCATAATTTATCAGCTGGAACTTTTATTTCTCCTAATGTATCTCTTTCAATTCTGTACTCCATGTTTTCATCCCCTTGAAAATATAATACCTACATCTCTTATAATAACAGACTTTCTCTTAAATGATAAGAATTCTCACTCTTATATATAGATATTCTATATTTATTTAAAAAAATTCCTCTTGACCTAAACTTAAGTTTAGGCTGTATCCTTTCCATTGTAACCTACTATAACATTACTGGAGGAATTCAATATGAAAAAATATGCTTTTATAACAGGTGCGAATAAAGGAATTGGATATGAACTTGTTCGTCAATTAGCAGAAAAAGATTATCACGTATTTTTAGGTGCTCGTAATGAACAACTTGGACAACAAGCCGTAGAATCTTTAAATGTTTCAAACGTTTCCTATATTCAAGTAGATATTTCAAATTCACAATCCATTCAAGAAGCAACAAAGAAAATTTACGAAACGACTGATCACTTACATTTATTAATTAATAATGCAGGCATAGCGCTAGACTTCAATATGCTACCTAGTGAATTAAATATTGAAACTTTACGCCAAGGATTTGAAGTTAATTTTTTTGGAACTTTCCAAATGATGCAAGCCTTTTTACCATTATTAAAGAATTCAAGCAACAGTAAAATAATAAATGTAACAACTGACATGGCCTCACTAACAATGTTTGCTAATGGTGAAACACATCCAATTAATACACTAGGATATAATTCTTCAAAAACAGCTATTAATGCTTTAACATTAGCTTTTAGTAAAGAATTTGCTACTAACGGTCCAGAAGTATTTGGGGTAACTCCTGGTTTTACAACTACGGATCTTAATGGAAATTCCCCCGGTGGCCATACAACCACTGAAAGTGCTAAAATTATTATTAAATATGCATTAAGTGAAACAAACTATAATGGTAAAATACTTAACAAAGATGGCATTATACCTTGGTAATAAAAGGATGAATGATATGTATTATACAATTGGGCAAGTCGCCAAAATGCAACACTTAACTATTTCTCAAATACGTTATTACGATAAACAAGGACTGTTTCCTTTTCTGCAAAGAAACGAAAAAGGAGATCGAGTTTTTGATGAAGAAGCACTGAAATATTTAGAGATGATTTTGTGTTTAAAAAACACTGGTATGCCAATTCAAAAAATAAAACAATTTATCGACTGGTCTATGGAAGGAGAATCTACTATCCTTCAAAGGTTAGAATTAATGAAACAACAGGAGACCAATGTCTTACAGCTCATTCAAGACACTGAAAAAAACTTAAAAAAGATACAACAAAAAATTGCTAAATATGAGAATGAAATAACTTCAGCAAATGCTATTAAAAAATAAAAATCACCTTCTACATATTGTAGAAGGTGATTTTTATTTTATGATGCTTGCTTTCCTTTATCTGCATCATCTACATACCAGATGAATTTGCCTGTATATCCGTAAATAACTGCTAAAATTAACGATACGAAGCTTAACCACATAAACGGAACGTATGAGAACGTTGCTACACCTAAAATGCCAGCCATAAAAATACCATTATCAGACCACGGAACCATACCTGAAGTTAACGTTCCACCTACTTCTGAGTTACGCGCTAATACACGACGGTCTATTTTTAATTTATCATAGCTATCTTCCATAATTTTTGGTGTTAAAATTAGTGATACATACATCGCACAACCAAATATATTAGCTAAGAATGCCACGATTAATGTAGACAATGTTACATTACCTGCAGAATTTAATTTCTTCTCAAATTTTGATACGATTACTTTTAAAACACCTAGTTTTTCAAGTAATCCACCAAATCCTAAACCGAAAATAATAACGGCTACTGAGCCAAGCATGCCGTTAATTCCACCACGGTTTAATAACTTGTCAACAAACTCAACACCAGATTGAATTGAGAATCCGTTATAAGCTGTTCCAATCGCCTCTCCAAAGTTCATCCCTTGGAAAAGGATTGCCCAAATTGCACCAATTAAAGCTCCCATTGCAATTGTTGGCATAGACGGTTTCTTCATCGCTAATAGAACGATAACAATGACCGCCGGAACAAGCATCCATATTTTAATATCAAATTGCTTTAATAAAGCTTCTTTTAAAAATTCTACTCGATTCAAATCTACATTATCGCCGCCATACATCCAACCAGCTACAGTAAACATAATACTAGTAATAATATAAGCTGGAACATCTAATACGAGCATAGCTCGAACGTGAGCAATAACATCTACTTTCGCCATAGAAGCTGCAAGAACTGTGCTATCAGAAAGTGGTGATAATTTGTCGCCGAAATAAGCTCCTGAAAGAACTGCACCAGCAACAAGCGGAAGTGGTAAACCAAGTCCTTCACCAATCGCCATCATAGCAATACCTGCTGTTCCCACTGTTCCCCAAGACGTTCCTGTTGCGATAGAAGTTATAGAACAAATAATTAATGTTGCTAATAGGAATATGCTAGGGTGAATAAATTCTAATCCATAATAGATTAATGTTGGTACTACCCCACCAGCAATCCATGTTCCAATTAAAGCACCTACTGCAACTAAAATCAGTATCGCTTCTAATCCGTTAGAAATCCCTTTCGTAATTGCATCTTGCAATTCTTGATAACGAAATCCTAATCTTAATCCAAGCGCAATTACTAAAAACCATGAAATAAATAGCGCTAATTGAATTGGGAGATCAAAAATCGTTTGGAAGGAAAAGACAACAGCAAGAAATAGTAATAAAAGAACTATGATTTCTAGCATCGATGGTAATCTTACACTTTTCATTTTTTTCTCTCCTTACAAGTCGATAACATGACGTATGTCGTCTTACATGTATGTAATATACAATTAGCGAAGACAAAACAAAATTTTCATATTATTTCGATTTATTTTTCCAGTATAATATATTCACAACCCTTTCTATTGTAAAAGTAGATTACGTTTTTCGCAATGAAAAATATAAAAAATGTTGTATTTTTATTTATCCCGATATTTTCGGCCAATAAGACCCCCGTCTCAAAATTCAGTAAGTGCAAAGCACTTAGGTAAGAAATTAACTACTGTAAAATTCCGAATTGATATGAACGTATTAAAGCTTCACTTTATTTACAAAGAAAAATCCCATACTAACTTTTTTAATATTTGCTGCAATAAAACTTTTTACAACTATCTTCGCTTTTTAATTCACACCATTATTTTCTACATAAAAAATAGGGCACACATCATAAAAATGATGTATGCCCTATCTTTATTTATACATATTTTGTATTTCTTCTTTATTTTTAAGTATTTCCTCAAACTTATCACTACAACCCTTCGGAAATAACACTCCCAGTCCATATGAATGCGCAAATTGAAAATGAGGGTACTTCGCTTTTACCTCATCCCAAAACTTATATACGCCGAAATCACTACTTCTAACTTCAATATCATGAAATAATACAATACCGTTTTTCGCGACTTTCGGTAGCCATGTATTATAATCGTGAGAAACAGCTTCATACGTATGATAGCCATCAATATGCAAAAGATTTATCGTTTCATCTTGAAACCGGTCTACAGCATCATCAAAAGTAGATCGAATTAAATTTCCTATATTAAGGTAGTTATCGCTCACTACTTTTTCTACTATTTGAAAAACCCCTTCTCCATATGGACCTGTATGCCCATCTCCAGCCCAAGTATCTACTGCAAAGCATTTAGTCGATAACCCTCCATCTTTTACTCCCTGACAAAAACTAAAAAAGGAAGCTCCTAAATGTGTACCTAACTCAACTAAAGTTTCTGGTTTTTCAAATCGTACTAAGTCATATGCAAAATCTAAATGTCCACTCCACGCAGATTGTGACCGAATAATAGGACTAAATGTTTCAAATTCAAATGATGGTTTATGAGTAACCCAGTTCATCGCATAACTCCTTCTGCACATATTTTTAACAAACCAAATTACTCTTATCTTTATTTTTTTATCGTCTTGATTATGATTCTATTTCATGAAAATATGAAGAATTTATTCTTTTCTATTGAGGTAAAACATCATATACATATGGGTCAGTTGGCTTATTAATTTTTTCGATTTTGTTTACTTTTACAAGTGGAAAGACTGTTCCTTTATATGTCGTTTCATCTAATAATCCTGTTATTTTTACCCATGTTTCTTCTGGAATTTTTTCAATATTTTTCCCGGTAACAATCATCCCCCAGACTGATGCATCCGCAATACAACAAGTTATGCCATATCGAGCCACTACTACTTTATTCCCCGTCACATCTTTATCCTTATATATAAACCCTAAGAATGTAATTTCTTTCCCTTTAAACCAATTAACATTTTGACCAATTACATTCATTGTTTGAACATAATCCTTATCCTTTACTTGTAGTTTACGCTGTCCTAACATACTTTTTACTACTTGCTCTTCCGTTTTATAAGTCGTTGCTAAATTTGATGTTTCTTCTGAATCAACTAATACTTCTCGCTCATCAAACTTAACCTGTTTCCCCTCTTTTTCGTTTCTTTCCAGACTTCTCGCCTGTACACTTTGATTCATACCCCTTTTTCCTGCTAAACTTCCATCAATTGTTACACTTCCAAAAAGAAAAGCACTAACTATCGGAACAACAAATAAAACATATACAAAGAAACTTTTTATCCCTGATTTTGATGTTGTATGATGTTTACAACAATTATAATCATGCTGTTTTTCTCTTCCATCTCCCCAAACTTGTACAATACCAAAAATTAAAATTACTACAAAAGCTATATACGTAAATTTGATCATTTTTGGAGCGATAAAATTATAAATATTCCCTGTTACAAGTAGTTTAAATAAGAGCATTGCTAAACCAATTAAAATAATGCCACGAATATAGTGATGATATGCCTTCTGCTCCTCTTTCTCCATTCTTTCTCACCTCCTATAACATTATGATTTGCACGATGGTATACACAGATACAATGACAATTCCCATCAAAAAGAATACAAATCTCTTTTGAAAATACGCAAATAGCATTAACGTATTTTTCATATCAAGCATAGGCCCAAACACAAGAAATGCGAGAAGTGCCTTTATCGAGAAAACATGTCCAAAAGACGCAGCTATAAAAGCATCGGCTGCAGAGCAAATTGATAAAACATAACCAAACCCCATCATAATAATGGGAGCAATTACTTCGTTATGTGCTACTGCATCCAGTACATTCCGATCAAAAAACGTTTGAAATACACTTGCTAAAAAAGCACCAATCAATAAATACTTACCAGTATCAAAAAACTCATCTACAGTGTGATTCATAACATCTTTCCAACTCTTTTTTTTGCTTATTTGAACTGAAACCTCTACGTCTTTTAAAACATTTCTTTCGCGATAGCAATAATACACAATTAGACCTATGAATAGAGCAACTAGAATTGTTATCCCAAAGCGTGCATATACAACGTAATCATTTTTTGGAAACGCATATACAGTAGATAAAAGAACAACTGGATTCATAATGGGTGCACTCAATAAAATAACAATGCCTACATGAAGTGGTAGCCCCTTTTGAATGAGCCTTCTTACAATTGGTATAATGACACATTCACACATTGGAAAAAGAACTCCCACAAATACTGCTGGAATCATTGCAACAATTGGAGATTTCGGCATTACTTTTTGAATCATATCTTCCGTCACAAACACTTGAATACATGAAGAAACAATTACCCCTAATAAAATAAAAGGTATTGCTTCAAAAATGATACTTAAAAATACCGTATTCACATTCAGCCATTCCTGCGGTATATTTGTGTGCAAATTTACTAGACTTGTAAAATCTACAAAAAATAATAAAAAGAGAAACATAGCGATAAGAGCTATGCCTACTAATTCTTTTGAAACTCTATTAAAGACCAAGCTTCTCGCCTCCATTTTATTTACATGTAAACATGTGCTTGTCCAAATGCTTCATACTACAGCACAAATTTTATAGTCTATTTCTATTCTTAAATCGTAATCATTATGATTTATTATTGATTTTTCTTTTCCTATCGTTTAATATAAAACGTAATCATTACGATTTAAAGGAGAGATCATTTCATGAAAAAAGTACCTATCACTGTATTAAGTGGTTTTTTAGGATCTGGAAAAACTACCTTACTACATCACATTTTGACTAATAAGAATAACTTAAAAGTAGCTGTTATCGTTAATGATATGAGCGAAGTAAACATTGATGCATCTCTTATAAAAAAGGGTGGTTTTTCACGTACGGAGGAAAAACTAGTAGAGATTCAAAATGGCTGTATTTGTTGTACACTACGAGAAGATTTAATGATAGAAGTGAATGGTCTTGTGGAAAATGGTGATATTGACTATATTATTATTGAATCTTCTGGTATAAGTGAGCCTATTCCAGTTGCTCAAACGTTTACTTATACAGACGAAGTCCTTAACATTGATTTAACGAAAAATTGTCGCCTCGATACGATGGTTACAGTTGTAGATGCAAATAGATTTTGGGATGATTTTGCAGATGGAGAAAGTTTATTAGACCGAAAACAAGCCATCGATGAGAATGATACCCGAGAAGTTATTGATTTATTAATAGATCAAATTGAATTTGCAAACGTAATTATTCTTAATAAGATAGATTTGCTAGAAAAAGAAGATGTGATAGAGCTTCATCATTTACTAAAAAAATTAAATCCTAATGCAAAAGTTCTTGAATCTTCGTTTAGCAAAGTACCATTACAAGAAATTTTAAACACAAATCTATTTAATTATGAAGAAGCCAGTCAATCGGCCGGCTGGATACAAGAATTAAATAGTGACCATCATACACCAGAAACGGAAGAATACGGTATCAATTCCTTTGTTTACCGCCGCAAATATCCTTTCCATCCCGAGCGCCTTATGAATTGGCTAGAAAGATGGCCTTTAGATGTTGTAAGAGCGAAAGGATTCTTCTGGCTGGCATCTCGTAATAATATGATAGGGCTTCTATCTCAAGCAGGTTCCTCTATTACAATTCAAGGAGCCGGTGAGTGGATAGCGGCATTACCTGAAACTGAAAGAAATCAAATGATTACAGAAGAACCAGAAGTATTGAAAAACTGGGATAAACAATATGGAGATCGAATAACCGAACTCGTATTTATTGGAATTGATATGAACCGTTCGTTAATTGAACAATCATTAGATGATTGTCTATTAACAGAAAAAGAAATGCAACAAAACTGGAATACATTTATTGATCCTATCCCGGCTTTTACTTATACTTCATAACAATTAATAAAAGGCTTCAGTAGAATGAAGCCTTTTTACTTTATAGTACTCTTATTTAATAAGTTTGCTTTAATTATGAATACAATTGTACCTAAAACAATTAATATAGCATATACGATACCAACTAAATTACCTATTTCTTCCAATCCAAGCGGTAATATTATAGTAGCAACTCCAACTATATAAGAAAATGCTCCTGAAAGCTTCGCTAATTTATTTTTATCTCCAACAAACGTTTCTTCTTGATATCCTGCTAACAAAAACAACCTCTTTTTCACATGTATTTGATACCCTAAAAAAATGATAAGTAACCCTACAAATAAACAAACTAAAAATCCAGCTAACATATACTCCCCCTCCTCTACAATATTTTACTATACATAAAAAACAAATTAGAAATTTCAGTTTATTAATGAGTCATTCTGTGATATATTGCATATTGTATTCAATTTGTATTTTTAGAAAGGAGAATTTTAGATCATATGGATTCAAATCGATTAAAAGGAATTATAATGGTCATAATCGGTGCTTGTTTATGGGGCTTGTCTGGTACAGCTGCACAACAACTTTTTCAATATGACAATGTTTCAACCGAATGGTTAGTTACGATCCGTTTACTTATATCTGGAATTATTTTGCTCATTATTTCCTCATTCGGAACGAGAAAAAAAGAGATATTTAGCATTTGGAAACAAAAATCTGATGCTATTAAAATGATTTTGTTTGGTCTATTCGGTATGCTTGCTGTACAGTATACGTATTTCGCTTCAATTAAAGAAGGAAATGCTGCCGTCGCAACATTATTACAATATTTAGCTCCTATATTCATCACTGTATACTTACTTTTCAAATGGAACGTTCGTCCATCAAAAATTGATTTCATTTCAATTACCCTTTCATTAGTAGGCACTTTTCTCTTACTAACAAACGGGTCTGTTCATAACTTGGCTGTTTCTACACCAGCTATTATTTGGGGGATTTTATCTGGATTATCTCTCGCTTTTTATAGTTTATATTCAAAGGAATTGTTAGAAAAATGGTCTTCTTCCGTTATCGTTGGATGGGGCATGATTATTGGGGGTATTGGTGTAACGATTGTACACTTTATTTCTACAAACGAATTCATTTTATTATCAACTATGAAATATGTAAAACTAAGTACCCTACCGCTCATCACATTTGTCGTCATTTTCGGGACACTTATTGCCTTTTATTTATACTTAGACAGCATACGATACCTGACTCCGAAAGAAACAACATTATTTGGTTGCACAGAGCCACTCGCAGCTATTATTTCTTCTGTACTTATATTACACGTGCCATTTCAATCTTTTCAGTTATTAGGCGCTTTTTGTGTCATTGTAATGGTGCTCATCTTAAGCCAAAAGCCGGATGAAGGGAAACAAAAATTAAAGCTTGTTCATGCAAAAAAGGAAAATATACAATGAAAGGATTGAATTCACTATGCCTGTCCCTCAAAATTATAAAAAACCAGGAAGAGTTTCAGCAAAATCACTCGTTTTAAATCAACTACAAAATTGGATTATTGAAGGTGTACTGAAGCCCAATGAAAAAATTAATGATGGGGAATTGGCTGAGGCACTAGGAGTAAGCAGAACACCTGTAAGAGAAGCACTTCAAATATTAGAGCTTTCTGGATTAGTGGAAATGGTACCAGGGCAAAAAACGAAAATTGCTCCTATTAAGTTAGACGACGTATCTATCATTTATGAAACGATGGCTGGTCTTCACTCTATTATAGGAAAGCAAGCTCTTCAAAACATTACAAACGCTGATATTCAACTACTTTCTGAAATAAATGAGCATTTTCAGCAATCTATAGAGAAAAAAAACGCAAAACAAGCTTTAGAATTAGATATACAATTCCACAATACAATTTCTTCTATTGCTAAAAACCAATATATTGAACCCTTTCTAGAAAATATGCAACTTCACGTTTTACGTCTTGAATATTTGTTTTTCCAAAACTTTGTTCCAGCAAGTCAATCTATTGAAGAACATCACTCTATCATTCAAGCATTACAGAAGCAGGACGAAAAACAAATGGAACAAATAATGACCCAAAACTGGCTCCGTCCCATGAAAGAAATACAAAAAATAATTTCTACGAAATAAAAAGAGAGCTGGTTACACAAAATCGTAACCAGCTCTCTTTTTACTAATCTATATAGCTACGCCTGAATATTCGCATAATCTTCCATATCTTCGTACTCTTTTTCCAATTCCTCTAAAGACAGCTCGTATAATTGTCGGTCGCGAATCTTAAACACACCTGCTCCAATTAACTCATCAATTAAATGCCTCTTACGATTTTCAACAGCAAAACGGAGTTGACTACTCATCTTTTAAAAAACTCCTTTCTACGATCATTGAAAATGATAATCTCTATCAATTACCACTTTTGATTATAAAAGATGACTCTTTATAAGTAAAGTAATTTCATGAAATATTTACCTTGCAAAGTACTTGTGGCCACATTATATATATGTATGCCGTGCGAAAAATGTTATGACACTTTTTCTTATCCTTTTTCTTTCATACTTTGCAAGTTGTCTCATCATGATTAAATTCACCATCTATTTCTACTTGAATGGTGACATGTTCTACATGAAATTTCTCCTTTAATACATACGTAGCCTCTTTTAATACACTTTGCGTTTCATTCCCTTTAATAATAAGATGACATGTTAATACTTGAAAATCTGATGTGACAGACCATATGTGCAAATCATGAACTTCTTTGACAATCGGAATATTTAATAACGTACTTTTTACCTCTTCAACATTTATGTGCTGTGGTGCACCTTCCATTAATATATGAACCGTATCACGTGTTACACGCCATCCACTAATAATGACTAAAATAGACACAAGAATACTAGCAATCGCATCTGCAGCAGTCCATCCGAAAAATTTAATAAGTAACGCAGCAATAATCGCTCCGACGGAACCCAATAGATCGCCTAGTACGTGCAGGAAAGCACTTCTTAAATTCAAATTACCTTTCACATCTCCGCCTCTCATTAATATCCAAGCTGATAAAATATTAATAAGCAGACCAAGGACTGCAATAATGAGCATCCCATTACTAGCAATCTCAACTGGTTCTTTAAAACGACGGATTGCTTCAATAAAAATGTATACCGAAATGACAATAAGAACGACACCGTTACATAATGCTGCTAACATTTCGACTCGCTTATACCCGTATGTTTTCGCAGTTGTTGCTGTTTTTTCTCCGAGTTTAAACGCAAGTAAACTTAAAGCTAAAGATACTGCATCACTTAGCATATGCCCCGCGTCAGATAGTAGTGCTAAGCTATTTGTTACAAATCCACCAACAACTTCTGCAATCATAAAACTTGTTGTTAGTAGGAAGGCAATTAGTAACGCCTTTTTATTTTTTGAATGACCATGATCATGCGAATGTCCCATACTTATACTCCTTTAAGTACAATATCTGTATGTTAGTATGAAACAAACTCCCCATCTTTATCCCGAATTGACTGATTGTAAACGCCCGCTTCCTCTGTATACACACTTCGCTATTTTTTAAACAATCCCTTTTTCTCAAATAAAACAAGACTACTTCTTTTTTATTTTCATATTGTTTACTAATGAAAGAATTTTTAAGGAGGTTACTTAAATGAAACGTTTATTTCTCTGTATGGAACGTGAACTTGTTGTAGTGAAAGAACACAATGATAACTATGAAACGACTTATCACTTACAAAATATGCAACCTACCTGTATCGCTGTTGATCCATTTCAAAAGAATCGTGTATATTGCGGAACATTTGGACGAGGTCTATGGTTAAGTGACGATAGTGGGGATTCATGGAGACCAATTGGAGATTCTTATCGTTACTTTGATTTCCCTAAAGAAGATGGTATTTTGCACTCCTCTATCACTTCCATAACAATAAGCTCAAATGAACAAGTTAACGGATATGGTGTCGTTTATGTCGGCACAGAACCGAGCGCTTTATTTCGCTCTGAAAATGGTGGTGAAACGTGGACTGAACTTAAAAATATGAAATCATTATTATCTTCTTATACGTGGGCATTTCCGCCTAGACCTTTTACCCATCACGTACGCTGGATTACAGTTGACCCAAATAACCCTAATACAATACACGTTTCAATCGAAGCTGGTGCTGTTATTCAAAGTAACGATAAAGGGCATACATGGATTGATAAAAAATTCGGTGCTCCTATCGATGCTCATCAATTACTTATGCACCCTAAAGCACCAAATCGCCTTTATGCATCATGTGGTGACGGATTTATGGGCGGACCTGATCGTGCTTATCTTGAGAGTTATAACAATGGAAACAGTTGGATCTCATGTAGTGCAGGACTTGAACATCATTATTTATACAGCATGGCTATCGATCCAGCTGATTGTGATACGATTCTCGTTTCTGCTGCGCCAAGTGCTGATCTCGCTCATCATCGTATCCCTTATGAATCTTATATTTATCGAAAAACGAAAGATACTCCGTTCCAGCAAGTACAACAAGGACTACCATCTGCAATCGGTACAGTCATTTCGATGTTTGCGACAAACGAAGCCGAACCACATACGTTCTACACGTTAAATAACAATGGCGTCTTTCAATCCAATGATAGCGGCGAATCGTGGGAACAACTAAACATTCCGTGGAAAGATGAGTATAAAACGCAGCATCCGCATGCACTATTCGTCACTAGTTCTTAACGAAAAAAGACTGCCTAAATGATTTTAGGCAGTCTCTCTTTTATTTCTTTAAATCAATGACAATATCATCTAACACAATATCTTTGCTCTTCGCTTCTTTTTTCGGCACTTCTATTTTCTTCTCTTTCCCATTCACATACTCTACTCCACCATGATTTTCAGGTGTATGTACTCGCAAGTGCACGCGAGGTGTAACGATAAGCTTTGTTGCATTTTCGTTTAGTTTTTGGAAGGTGGCACTCCAATGGATATTGTAAGGATCGTTGCCACTTCCCCCATTTCCTTCACCCGAATAAATATTCCCTAAATCATCCTTAACCGTCAATTCAACATCTACACTATCCCATTCTTTCCTCGCGCCCTTAGAAACCTCTTGATTGTAATAAAGAATAAATGAAACTGGCGATATTGCGACCTTTTCCATATTTGCTTTTATACCTTCTTTTTCCGAACTCCCACCAATTGTTCTCTCTTTACTATCCACTGATTTTACAGTTAACGCGAAATTCCAATTACCTTGTATTGATTTTTTCCTATCTGGCATCTCTATTCTCTCTATATTCCATCTAAAGTTTACTTTGTCCTTTTTATTGCTATCATGATGCGTCGTTGTTACCATACCTACATACTTTTTTTCAGTAACTTTAGTCATTTTACCACTGCCTGAACTACCATGAGCGTCCATTATATCCAATCCACCTAATATGATAGGATCCTCCCCTAAGTCCTGCTCACTTTCCAGTGAATACGTTATAGATAATGTTCTGCCATCAGAAATTACATCATTAATTGTAACCTTAACCCCATTACTCTCTTTTGTCATATTCAACTCAGTCGAAAATTCCTTATAATTTTCATATAACCCCGTTCTACCATTATCTAAAAATCGGAATATGTCACCTACAATTGGCAATCCTCCAGCATATGTAGGAAAACCGATACCAAGAGTTGCAACCGATAATCCTACTAAAATAGATGCAGCAGCGACACCCTTCTTCCTACTTGTCATCTTTTTCTTCGTACGTATCGATTGTTTTACATTTCGTTTTACTTTTTCCTTTTCAATTTCAGAAGCCTCAATTTCTTCTAGTTCTTTTTCATCTATATCAATATCATTTAATAGTTCATAAATGTCTTTCATATTGCACTACCTCCAAAACTAATATTCGTAGCATTTTGTTGTAGTTTCTTTTTCCCCCGGTACACTCGATTATCAATTGCTGCCCGAGTTAATCCTAACTTGTCACCTATTTCCTCTGTCTTCATACCAAGTAAATATTTCATAATGAACACCTTTTGATCTAGCGGTTCTAATTGATTAATGAGCTTCAATAATTCTTCCCTATCTTCCATAACGATTAATTCGTCTTCTGCTGATTTTTCTGTACTGATATGAAACTCATCTGAAATGATTTCTACTGTTTTAGTCGATTTCCGGTAATAATCAATTGCTTTAAACTTCGCAATCGCTGCAATCCACTTTTTAAAATCACTCGGCTCTCCATGGAATTTATTTGCGTTATTCCAAATGGAAAGAAATATATCGTTTATACATTCCTCTATGAGTCCATCATTTTGAATGGGAAGTAGAACTTTATGCGTGATCCCCTTTATGAGTGGTAAGTATGTATCGACAACGAATTCTAACGCGTCTTCTTTTTGCCGCTGTAATCTTTTTATAAAATTTTTCTCATTTGATTTCATGTAGCGATTCCCCTTATTGTTTTGTAAAAGCTTTTACACCCTATATAACGTCTGAGAAAATTTTTTCTCTCATCTTTTTTATTTTTTGTATGTAATGGAATACTTTCCCTTAACCATTTTCTCACATAACTATGCATTCAAAGAAAACTTTCTCAAGTCTGTAATTTAATTCATGTAGTACACTATTTATATAGTCACTCTTTAATTTAGTGTACATTTTATTTCATTAATCTATTTTAAAAATTAGGAGATGAGATGTGTATGTGTGGAATTACAGGTTGGGTAGATTGGAAAGAAGACCTTTCAAATCAACATGTTATTTTAAAAAAGATGGCAAATAGTATTGAGCATCGTGGTCCGGATGCTGAAGGATTTTGGTTTTCACCTCATGCGGCCTTTGCACACCGGCGTTTAATTGTAATTGATCCAGAAGGCGGGACACAGCCTAAGACATTTCGTGCTGGTGATTATACGTATGCTCTTACTTATAATGGAGAAATTTATAATTTCCGTGAACTGAGAGAGCAGCTTCAAAAATGTGGGCATGCATTTGAAACCCATTCAGATACAGAAGTATTACTACATGCTTATTTAGAATGGAAAGAAGACTGCGTACGACATTTAAACGGAATTTTCGCTTTTGCCTTATGGGATGATCAGAAGCAACAATTGTTTTTAGCACGAGATCATTTAGGTGTAAAACCACTCTTTTTTACAGAAAGAAATGGCAGTATTATTTTCGGCTCTGAAATTAAAGCATTATTAGCGCATCCATCTGTCCCTGCTGAAATTGATGCGAATGGAATAAATGAAATATTTGGATTAGGCTTATTTCGCACTCCAGGATGTGGCGTCTTTAAACATATTCAAGAAGTACGTGCTGGACATTCTATAACATTTACACGTCATAAAAAAGTAGTTACTAAGTATTGGAATTTAGAAAGTAAGTTCCATACAGACTCTATAGAAGATACATCTTCGCATATTTTATCTATTTTACAAGATACAGTAAAAAGACAATTAATTGCCGATGTTCCTCTCGTTTGTATGTTATCAGGCGGATTAGACTCTAGCGGTATTACTGCACTTGCGGGTAAAGAATTTGCTGCTGAAAATAAAACACTTCATACGTATTCTGTTGACTTTGTAAATAGCGCAAAAGATTTCGAACTGACATTTGCTCGCACTGGTTTAGACACTCCTTGGGTAAAACGCGTTTCTGAACATGTCGGGACAGCGCATCATGATATTATTGTGAATGCTGAAGAATTAGCAAATCACTTATTCGTTCCCCTTCATGCAAAAGATTTACCGAGTGCTGGTGAAATGGAAACTTCACTATATTTACTATTTTGCGAAATGAAAAAAGATGCGACCGTAGCTTTATCCGGCGAATCGGCTGATGAAGTATTCGGTGGATATCCTTGGTTTCATCAAGAAGAACTACTATATGTAGATAAGTTTCCTTGGCTAACAAATTGGAAAAATACATCTCCTCTTCTACTAAATGAAGTAAGTAACCAATGTAATCTAGAAGACTATATTGATACACGATTCCAAGAAGCGATACTTGAAGTACCTACTCTTGAAGGCGAAAGTAAAAAATCCGCGAAACAACGTCAAATGTTTTATTTATTTTTAACAAGATTCCTTCCTTTCTTACTTGACCGTAAAGATCGTATGAGTATGGCTGTTGGATTTGAAGTTCGTGTACCGTTTTGCGATTATAGATTAGTTGAATATTTATGGAATGTTCCTTTCAACATAAAAAGTATTGATAATATTGAAAAAGGCATTTTACGTAGAGCACTACAACCAGCTTTACCTGACGATGTACGCAATAGAAGAAAAAGCGCTTATCCAACTTCACAAGATCCACACTACTTACAAACAATCCGTAATTTAACACTTGATATGTGTAACAATAAAAACAATCCTATTTTCTCACTTATTAACCATTCCATCTTACTTTCAATTGCTGATCAAAGTAATAAAGTGATTAACAATTTTGAAGCAAGAAGTGCCATGGAGTATATGCTACAAGTAAATGAATGGTTGAAAACATATCACATCCATATTGCTTAACAAAAAGGAGTTCAAGGATAAAAACCTTGAACTCCTTTTATATTAATTAGCACATTGTTTATTATCAGTATCAATAGACCATCCAATAATCGTGGCACAGTCTCTACCTTTCCACTGTAGTACATTTGTTAATACGGGCTCAATCTGCAAGCGAGTTCCGTCGTGTAATATTTCTACTAAAGATTGATCATCATCAAACCTTCGTTTGTCACACTCTAAAATACCGTCCGTTGCCATTACAATGTGATTCATTCCTTTTTCTAATCCTCTTACACCTGACGTAAAGCAAGGTGTATTTGCTGCAAAAATATTTTTCCTGCCAATATATTCGTAATTTTTCCGTTTATTTAATCGTCCTTTTCCATTTTTCGTTTTCTCAGAATGGAATAAATACGCGAAACAATCACCAACTGATAACCAATATAAAAATTCGCCTTTTCGTAAACAAATTAAGCAAGCGAGTTCCTCATCATCTTGATCACACTTTTTAATAAATAACTCATCTGTAAATAACGCTAATAAGTACATATGTGTATGATGAAAAGCTAAATGTATTGGATAGGAAAATAACTCTTTTAATTTCTCTTTTCTTTCTGAAATCGCTTCTATTATATAATCAATATTTTTTGTTTTGTGGTGTGTATCAAAAATCATAACAAATTCAAATTGTAATTCAGGGTCCCACCAAGCAAGTACCGCATCTCCTCGTTCATATGCATCACTTTCTTGATTTCCCCCATATACGCCGACTGAAAGAGGACCACATTTTTCAACATGTATTTCATCTACATACATCTGTTCATGACTCATCCATTTGAATGTATTCACAACTATCATCCTCTCTCTTGCTAAATGTATACCTTTACACATAGATTACCTTATATTTCAATAAAAATAAACTTTTTCAACATTTTTTATCCAAATAAAAGGATTTTATTTCTAAAACAACGAATATATCTTACTATACGATATAAAAAAGGGGATTTATTATTATGAACAACATTAATCAACATTGGGAGAGCATTTATTATCACTTACGATACGAATACGAGGACAATCTTTCCCACCAAGCAATTCGTATTTTACAAATCGTTTCTCGTGAGAAAGATATAACAATTGGAAAAGTCGCTACTGAGCTTAGCCTTTCTCATAACACAGCATCTGAACATATAAAGCGCCTTATTCAAAAGGGTTTCATCGTTAAAGAGAGAAATAAAAAAGATGAAAGAGTGGTAAACCTTACATTAACAATTGAAGGAATTGAAGTATTAGAAAAACATACTTTACTAGATAAAGAAAAGATAAAAATATTAGAATCACAGTTATCAAAAGAAGAACTACAATTAATTGAAAAAGCATTTTCGTTATTAGCGAAGGAGGCAAAATATGCATTTCCTCGTTAAAGTAATCGTTTCGGCACTTATTATCGGCGTTATCACTGAAGTCGCCAAACATTATAGTACGATAGGTGGCTTTATTGCTGCTCTTCCTCTCGTAAGTTTACTTAGTCTATTTTGGATTTCATTTGAAGGCGGGAATAAACAAGAATTGAGTCAATTTGCTTTAGGGGTATTATATGGATTCCCCGCATCAGCACTACTATTATTTATTGTCTATATTGGTTTAAAAAATTCATTTACACTTAGTACATCTGTCCTACTCGGTATAGGTGTTTGGTGTATCGTTTTTGCTTTTCAAAAATTATTTCAAGCTTAGGGGGAATTAACATTCATAAATTTGTAGAAATAATGGGGCAAAATATAGAAGTACATATAAAAGGAGGTGGTAAACAAACTGTAGTCATTCAAACCGGAATGAGTTGCTCATTTTATGATTGGCTTCCTATTATAAAAAAGCTTTCACAGCACTTTACAGTCGTTTCATACCATCGCCCAGGTTATGGGAAAAGTGAGCTAGGAAATCAACCACGTACAATAAGGCAAGTTACAAAAGAGCTGCATATGTTACTAAACAAACTAGCTATTCAAGAGCCATTTATTCTAATCGGTCATTCCTATGGAGGATTATGTGCACAACATTTTGCGATGTTACATGAAGATAAGCTGCAAGCACTTATTTTAGTTGATTCTACTTCGATGAACTTACACCGTTTAGATGAACTTCATTTACCAATTTCTGATCAAACTGACTCGGATGATATGTGGCTTGAAAAATATAATACATACTCCAAAATGGATGTAGACACACTTTATAATGAACTAAAACCTATTCTCACCGATCAATCAAAACAGCAAATTGGATTCTCTACCTCGCCTTCATTATATAAAGCGACAGCTTCTGAACTATCGGAGTGGAAAAACTGTGCTCTCTCACTAAAAGAGCTATGTAAAACATTAGAAATACCATTAATCGTTATCGGTAGAGATCCTCAATATTCTATTACTCAATTGACTAATGGTGGCATGCCAAAAGAGGAAGCAACACAACTTGAAGCAATGTGGCAAGAACTGATCCATGAACAATTACAACTCTCAATACATAGCCAATATATACTTGCCGAACATGCTGGTCACGGAATCGAAATTGATCGGCCTGATATTATTATTGGGGCTGTTCAATCTCTATAAATAAAAAAAGGAAGCAACTAAAGTTGCTTCCTTACTTATCTATTCATAATCTTCTTCATCATCGATTTCTTCGTAATAAGCATTCCCATTACTTACATAAATAGGGCCATTCGCAACATCAATACGTAATACCCATGCCCATGGCACAGCTAAACGCTTATGTATTGCTCGCCAAAAGCTCATTGATTTTCTTTCGTACTCCTGGAACTCCTGAAGTAACTCTTTATAGGAGGAACCGTCTAACTGAATATTTGCTTCTAGCAAACGAGAATGGGCATAGTACTGCAGCTCTAGTTCAGCAGCAATTTCCATTTCTTCTTCTGTTGCCATACCAATAATTGTTCCATCTGCTGGTGCAATTTCATATACGTTGTGAACTTCAATAAGCCCTTCTTTCTCTTTCTCAAACATGTAAACAGCCTCCTTTAACATATATTTTTTATGTTACAAAGTCATACTTCTACAATAACTTCTCTCTTTCCTCTTTTTTTGATAAACTTTTACAAAATATTTAACCGATGACCTGTTTTCTCTATTCTTTCAGCAGAAATGAAACGATTTTTATCAAAATTTAATTTATACACATCAGGCATATGAAGTGTTTTCCAAAACTCCAAATCATATTTCGAATTAAAATAATTCATTAGTAATACCATAATATTCCCATGCGTACCTATTACAATATTCTTACCTTCATATTTTTTTAATATATTTTGTATACATATTACAGCGCGCTTTTGTGCTACAGTATTTGATTCTCCGCCTTCGTATGCAAAACTCCAATCTTTCCACACATTCTGCATAGCATCATTAAAATTTGATACTGGCTCTGTGCTCAATAATCTTTCACGCAAATCTTCTTCAGTTTGTATTGATAATTTATATGTATTCGCAATTCCTTTTACAGTTTGGATTGCTCTTTTGTAAGGACTAGAAATAACAACATCAATATGTTTATCTTTTAATAAATGCGTTACATTTTCTGCATCACAGTGCCCTTTTTCAGATAAAGGTCGTTCCCGTTCTTCTTTTGTATATGTAGAATGGGCATGGCGAACGAAATATATTGTTGTCATTTTTCAACCTCCTTTCTTATTTTCCATCTATATTCAATAATAAGATTGGAAAATCCTGTATTACAAAAGAGCATTTTTCATAAGTGCCCCTTTGTTTACATAATAAAATTATTTCATTATAATTTATTTCTGAATTTCTCACTTATGACAATATCTCGAATAAAGTAATCCATATTACTTAGAAGTTTTTCAAATGCTTTTTCACTCAAATTGTTCATCATAAAGACAATCTCAATCTTATTCCCTTTTTTATCAGTACCATAGAAACTATTTGTTAATACAAATGCCGTAGAACCACCTTTCTGTCCAGCAAATTCGAATATACCCTCTCCTACGGTTCCTTTAAATATATTCTCAACCTCACCTTGCATTTGTGGTGTAAAATAATTTCTGCTATTTATCTTTTCCAATAAACTCATGTAATCCTTAGCATTTGCACCTATAAACCGATCTGACCAAATACGCTGAAAATCCATATCGGCTTTTAACGATATCTCGCGTTTTGTCCATTCTTTCTCGTCTTTCATCCATTCATGTATTTGCCATACATGCTTAACATATTCATCATTAGACATATTACGTAGCTTGTCCAATGCTTTATTTTGAGGAATATGCAGTTCTTTTTCAACATAGCCCCTCATATATAATGCCCCTGTATACGTTGGATAAAATTCATCGTGACTATTTAAGCCTAACTCTTTCAAACTTTCATTTATCCGCGCTGCTCCAAGCTTG
Organism: Bacillus sp. RB3; assembly: GCF_030164735.1. Lineage (NCBI taxonomy): Bacteria > Bacillati > Bacillota > Bacilli > Caryophanales > Bacillaceae > Bacillus > Bacillus sp. RB3. The sequence goes on along the minus strand of NZ_JASNGE010000024.1, from coordinate 26,888 downwards.
TCCAATAAATATGATGCATTCGCATTCGAACTATAATGGATCATTCCTTTCACTACTTCTTCTAAAGAAGTTTGACCACCCTTCACTAACTCTTTACCTTTTACATCATCTAGCCATGCAGGGTGTGCACCACCATCAGTATTTTTCTAATTCTTTCAATGAAATTTTCTCGTCTTTTCTTATTTTTCCTTCAGCTACTTGCTTAGCATATTCAATTGCTATAACGATTTTCGACATACTTGCTAGCGGTAATTTTTCTTTTTCATTTATTGATGTCAATGTTTCACCATTTCTTTTAACAATTAAAGAAGTTGTTTTATCATCCTTATGTTCTTTTATGTAATTTAGCACATAATTAGAGTCTTCTTTGGAATTGACATATTCCTTCACTGAAAAGAAAGCTATACAGCCTACTATAGTAATTCCAGCTATAATTCCAACAACTTTTAATCCCCTCATGATACTCCCCCTAAAATAAACATATTATATATTATACTAAATAAATTTCCCTTTTTAAGTAATAATTAGATTATTTATACAAAAACACTTCTTTTCTTAAACAACAAAAAAACATGCCTTCATTAGGAAAGCACGTTTTGTGATATTCTTCACATTGTTTAGTTAAAAAATAAATGTTTACTTACCATGATGTAACATTAAATCACTAAGTTCTTCTTCAATGTGATTTAATTTCGCAACGCCTTCTTTCCATTTATGAATATAACGTGAAACCCCAACGAAAAACAAAACAATAATTGTGGAAAGAATAATACCATATACGATTGCTACAGTACTCATAGTTACACTTCCTTATAATTAGTAATGTGGTTATTAGTTATATTTTTATTATAAACCTTTTTCTTTTAAAATACTTCGATTTCAACTTTTTGTAACAAAATTGATTTTTCTAACATTTCGTTCGTGAAAATGGCATATTTTTCACAAATTATACAAAACTTCACCATATGTACTATTACCATATGAGTTATATTATTAAATAGAATAAAGGGGATGATATACTATGACGACTTGGTTTATTGTAATGTTAGTTGTATTTGGAGCATTTAAAATTATCGTTTCTAGCCTTCCTAACACTGTTATTGAATCCATTATTAGCAAGTACGAAACACATCCAAAACTTGAAGAAGAGAATGTGACTATTACAATTCACGGAAATAACGTAGAAGGCGAACAGAAATCAAAAATTATTCATGATTTTAACGAAGGTTTATTTTTAGATCGCTATTATGCACCACCACACAATGAGGGTACGCCTTTAATTATCAATGCAAAACGTGGCAAAAAGAATTTTACATTTTATATTTATAGTCACGAGGAGCATGTTGATGTTGTAAAACAATATAAAAAGAAGGTAGTTGCTTATAGTTTACGCTCTAAAAACCTTCAAAATAGTGATATGTTCGTGTCAGCTGACTTAGCTTAATACTCATATATTGGAAAAAGGAATCCACGAAATATGGATTCCTTTTTTCTCATTTACTGAAAAATAAGCTCTGTCTTCAAACTATCTTTCGGTAACAACCAGCCTTTTTTCTCTAAACTCGCCATTAATAATTCCCTTTGCTTTGTCGCAATACTTTCTTCATTTGTTTTAAATGACACTTCTATTACGAAGTCATCTTCTAATTTTCCGGTATTACTTAATGGCCAAATTTCAATATTTGCTTTTATGTTTTCAAACTCTCCTGTATATCGTTTCATTAATACAGGACCGTAAATACGGGAATTCTTTAACATTTCTTCTCCCCAATTTGTATACAACCATTTGTTCATTTTCCCTGGTAATCTTTCTATTAACATGTTTTGAGCAGCTTGTTCATTTGGTAAATCAAGTATCCCATATCCTTTAGCGCTGTAACTTTTCTTATTTGAAATGCTTAATGTTTTCTTCTCAAATCCCCAATCTATTTCCGCCTCATAACTATCCGTATTACTATCGAATCCTTCTTTTTTAGCTACTTCTAGTGCATCTTGAATTACACCATTTGGAATAGGATATCTTTTTTTATATGTTAATTCAAAATCTTTACTAAATTCTTTCTTTCGAATTCTAGCAAACCAACCTTCCTCGCTTAAACTTTTATTCGCAGTATCTAAAAATTGCACTTGTATTCTTTCATATTTTGTACCAGCCTGGAAATGTTCTAGCACCTCTTGCTTCATCTCTTTGTTATCACCTAATACTTGTTCTGGCTTCAATAATAACTTTACTTCAAAACTAGGTTTCATTGGACTAGCTGCAAACCCTTCCTTAACGTTATAAAGGAAACAACAAAAGAAAATGCTTACGAATACAAATACTTTTTTCATATACCTATCCCCTTTACATTTCAAATGACTTCTATACGTTCCATTGCAAGTGAATATACATTTTCATACCCTGCTGTACTTAGCTTTTGTTGTAATCGATCCGTATCCTCTTTCAAAGCGTGCACTAACACCGTATGTTCTGGTAATAATGTATTTAGCATCTCTTTAACGTCTCTTATACTTTGGTGAACTTTATACGGAACTCTCTTCACCCTACATGTACTCCTTACATGTTCTTTCATAACTTTTTCTGCAAAACTCCCTTTCGCAATATGCCCAGTAAAAATAACGGCATTCCGTTTTTCATTCCGAAGTTGTTCATAGTATAACTGTGCTCGTTTCGTTTGCATATTCGCATCACTCATTACAACTATTCCGTAACTATTTTGCATACTAATGTCATTATCCATAACTATTATGTTTCTTTTTAAACTCTCCATAATCCATTTAAGTTCTTCATTATTTTTTATCCAACCTTTATATATGAACATCTCTTCAAATCCAGCCAAAATTTCTTTATCTACTATAAGCGGAAATTCTTTATATCGTTCATATAAATACAATACTATATCTTGCGCCCTACCAAGTTGTGGCAGCGGTAATAATGCTATTCCTTCATTTTGCATAACTCGTTCAATTTCTGCACATAGATCGTCTAATCTTTCATTTTGCGAAACATCATCTGTGTGATAAGCGGCATCTACAATTGCAACTTTTATATTGTGGCCCAATTTCTCAGGTAAATTAGCTCGTAGTATGTTAGACTCTGCTGAATAGTCGCCTGAATAAAATACGTATGTATTACACATATCAACTAAAAACCAAACAGCTCCTAATACATGCCCACTATACCCCCACTGAAACCGCAATGTAGGAGTAATTTGTAACCATTCATTTGGATTGCTAATCTCATCAATACATACATAATTTAAATCTTTTATATGTTGGTCGCTATAAGGTAAATTCCATCCTTGCATTACATTATAGTTTCTCCATTTTTCATAATATAACGGCAGTTGCTCCTTCGTATAACGAGTCGTCCAAATTTTTTTCTTATAGCCATACTTCGCTAATAAAGGTAAACCCATCGTATGATCTTCATGAATATGTGATAAAAATACCGCATCTAAAAATGGAACAGCTTCTCTCTCTATTTTTGGATAACCATCCTCATAAGATCGATTAATACCACAATCAAATACTATTTTCGTCTCTTTATTTTTTACAAAATAGCAAGAGCGACCGTATTCTCCTGCTCCTCCCCATACTTCCACTCTCATCATGCTACCCCTTTTCGCTTTTGCTCCATATGTTGCAGCAGTAATAAGCACATTGTTGTAAGTCCAACAGAAACAACGGCCATCGCCATTCCTATAGATACTTCACCCTGTTCAAATTGAGCAAAAATAAACGTTGCTGACGTTTCTACTGATGGAGGTAATACGAGAAGTGATGCTACTAATTCTCTTATTGAAATTGTAAATGTCATCGCCCATCCGGCAAGAATGCCTGGGATAATAAGAGGCAATATTATTTTTCTAAAAATATAAATATAATTTCCAGAAAAAATACTTCCTGCCTGCACGAGAGAATCATCAATTTGTCCGAGTGATGATTTTACATATTGCACCGTGTAAGGTAAAAACAGAACAACATACGTTACGATAACCATGATTGGTGTATTATAAATTGACATAGGCATATATGGTGAATTCCAAAATAGAATAAGACCTACAACCATAACGATTCCTGGTACCATATTCGGTAACATACCGCACATATCAAGCCATTTTTCAGAGGTTTTTTTCCCCTTTCGAATCATAAGTGCCAAAAAGACTCCAATCATTACCGCAATAATCGCTGTTACGAGTGAAAAAAGAAAACTATTCCATAAAGCCTCTAATCCCGGAGACCCCATTGTAAACAATGCCTCATAATGACTTGTTGTAAAGTTATTTACATGTAAACCGCCGCCTCTTAATTTTGAAAAAGAAGCAATAAGTATAGAAAAGTATGGAATTCCAATTGATACGATTAATAAACCAATTACATACATCCATGCTACAACGCGCGTAAATATAGACAAAGTATATCTTTTAGATTTCACACCTTTTCCACTAACCATTGCATATGAATACTTTCGATTCAATACATTTTGCATATACCAAATGAGCATACAAGCACTAAGTAATAAAGAAGATAATGCTGTTGCACTACTGAAATCAATTGGCCAACTCGAAATAAATTTATGAATTTCTGATGTTAACACGTGGAATCCTATTCTACGTCCGAATGTAGCCGGTGTTCCAAATTCAGCAATCGTCTTTACGAAAATGAGTAAAGCACCCATTACATAACTTGATACTAATAACGGCAATATTATTTTTCTTAAGCGATAGAAAAAACTTCCGCCATGAACTGCTGCAGCTTCTTCTTTACTACTCCCAATCTGAAGTAACGTGTTTTTCAGCATGAAATAAAGGAATGGGAATAAATGCAGACTCATAATTAATACCATACCTCCTAAACTAAAAAACGATGATGAAACTGTCTTTAGCATCGGGAAAAATTGTTCAAAATAGCCGTTAGGTTGCATGAACAAAATCCAGCCCATCGATCCAATATACGGCGGTGTCATAAATGGAATCATAAAAACAATATCTAACTTACTATACTTTCCTACATCTGTTTTGCTCATAATAAATGCCAATGGAAATGCAAATATTGTAGCACCTATTACAACGAGTGCACCTAGAAGCATCGAATTTAGAAAAATCCCAGCTAATCCACCACTCTGCATCACTTCAAAAGGCTTTAAAAAATTCCAACTGCTATTTTCATATACACTAGAAAATAAAATAAGAAAAAGTGGAATGACGATTAACATCGCCACAAGTAATAACGCTACCGTCATTCCAACTTGTCTTACTGATACGAATCGATTTACCATGGAATCACCATCTTATTGAAATACTTTCTTAAATTGTTTTCCTATTTCATCTTGCTCTTTCTCAACTGTTTTCCAATCAATATTTAATACTGGAATCTCTTCTACATTTGGTCTATTTTCAGCTTTTATATCTGTTCTACCAGGCAATAAATACGCTTTAGAAACTTGTTTTTGTACATCATCGGATAATAAATAATCAATAAACTCTTTTGCACCTTCAACATTTTTACTATCCTTCATAATCCCAGCTACACGTGGGCTAATAACTGTTCCGCTTTTTGGATATACAATATCAACAGGTTCACCCTTTGCTTTTGCGCTATACGTCATATAATCAACACCCGCAATGACCATATCTTTCGCACCTGTTACAACTGGGTCTAACGCTTCCTGATTTGCTCCTGCTACTGTAACTTCATTTTTCTTAAGCTGCTCAAATAAATTCCATCCATCTTGTCCATTCTTTTTCACGTATCCTGTTACAAAGTCTAAAGCTGAACCTGAAAGTGCTGGATCTGGAAGATTCACTTTCCCTTTCCATTCTCCTTTCGTTATATCGCTCCAATCTTCAGGCGCTGTCTTCACATTTTTTGTATTGTACACAATCCCTAATGCTGAAGCACTATACCCGAAATAATGGCCTTTATCATCTGACCATTCAGAACGCAGCTTATCAGCTTGTTTCGCCTCTTTATAAGCTAACGTTTGACCCTCTTTCTTTAATCCTTCCATCGCTGGTAAGGAAGCGAGTACGACAACGTCAACGACTGGATTTTTCTTTTCAGCTTCCATTCTCGCTAAAATTTTACCAGTTGTCCCTTGAAACATTTCCACCTTTATACCAGTTTTCTTTTCAAAGTCTTTTTGAACTTTTTCTGCTAACCCTTTTGGCCCTGCACTATATACAACAATTTTCTTTTCATTCGTATTTGTACTTTTTGCATCTGCATTACCCTTTGAACTACAACCTGTTACTACAGCCGAAAATAATAAAGTACATACAAATAAAGACTTAAGCGAACTGAATTTCTTCATACGATTCTCCCCCTATATGATGAATACATTTTTTTGGCACATATAACGATACTGGTTTACCGATGCTTAATTTACTATTGTGATAAGCTGTCCATATTCCGAGTGCCCCCATGTTTACTTTTATTTCATACCGTTCTCCTACATATGTAACGTGCTTAATTTCACCTGTATACATTTCGCACACTTCATTTTTCGTCCAACTCACATGCTCTGGACGAACCATTTTTTTACCCTCTACAAGCCAATTCGCCTTACCAACAAATTTGGCAACAAATTCATGAGACGGTTTCACATAAATATCTTCGGGTGTTCCTTTTTGTAATACTGCTCCTTGTTTCATGACAATAATTTGGTCTGACATTGACATTGCTTCTGTTTGATCGTGAGTAACATACAGTGCAGTTAAACCAATGGAATGAACGATATCCATAAGCTCTATTCTCATTTCTTCTCGCAAAATTGCATCGAGCGCACTTAGCGGTTCGTCAAACAAAATAAAATGAGGTTTTGTTACAATTGCTCTAGCGAATGCGACACGTTGTTGCTGTCCACCAGAAAGTTCGTGTGGATACCTTTTCTCCATACCTTGCAGGCGAACTCGCTTTATTGCATCTTCTACTTTTTCTCGTAAATGATTCGTTTGCTTTGTAGCTCTTAAACCAAATGCAACATTTTCAAAAACAGTCATGTGCGGCCATAAAGCAAAATCTTGAAATACCATACCGATATTCCGTTCATGAGGAGATGTCTTTATCTTTTTTGTAGCAGAATACATGCACTGGTCTCCAAAATATATTTCTCCCTTATCCGGTTCTTCAAGTCCTGCTATTATTCTAAGTAAAGTCGTTTTCCCACATCCCGAAGGTCCTAAAAGTGTAGTGAATTCCCCTTGTTTCATTACAATCTGCAAAGGCTTTAACGCTTGTGTTTTTCCAAATGTTTTTTCTAATCCATTAATTTTAATATCCATCGTCTCACCTCTCTCCCCTCATTCTTAACCTGCTTTCATTCTATATGGAAGATTTATACTTAATGTTAATGTACTGTAAAGATTAAATTAAAAAACTTCTAATAAACTATTTATTTCTATAGATTTTTTCTATAGTTAAAATAAAAAAGGCGGCAATTCATAATGAATCTCTTAAAATTAGAAATTGTAGTACTTATTAAGAAATACAAAAAGCTTACAATCGTTGCAGAAAAACTTGGCGTTAAACAACCAACTATTACTTTTCATATAAAAAGCTTAGAAGAAGAACTCGGTGTGTCTTTATTCGAATTACGTTCTGGAAGGTATTTCTTAACAGAGGCTGGTGAGGCTTTGCACCATTATGCTTGTAAAATAGATGCACTTATGAAAGAAGCTAGACGTGTCACGCAAGAGTTTAAAGATTTTCATAAAGGCGCTATAACAATCGGCGCTAGTTATGTACCAGCGACTTATCTTTTGCCAGCAGTCGTTCATCAATTTCAATGTGAATTTCCCAATATAAAAATAACGCTACTAGTTAAAACCGCCCCTGAAATTCGAATGATGCTACAAAATCACGAAATCGATCTTGGGATAATTTCCGCTGCTCCATTTGATGAACCACTTTTAAAACAAACGAATATAATGCCCGATACACTTGTTCTTGCTTTTTCCAAAGAACATCATTTTTCAAAGAAAGACAATGTATCGTTACAAAATATAGAAAAGGAACGCATACTATTGCATCGTAATCCATCTACAACGAGAGACTTACTTACACAATGGACGTTAGCGCACAACATTACATTCCAATCAGAAATTGAATTAGACTCATTAGAAACGATGAAACAAATTTTAAAATATGGTAATGGAATTGCCTTGATTTCTAAACTGGCTATCGAACAAGAAATACAACGAAATGAGCTATGCTATATACCAATCCCTGAATTTGAATTTCAGCGTAATATTTATACGATTCATCATGAAGACAGATGGAATTCTAAAATCATTTCTTTTTTACTACAGAGCATCACTACATTTGCAACAAAAAATTAAAAGGCTGTCGTTATGCACGACAGCCTTTCAAACTATAAATCTATTTATTTTTCTTTGCCTCAATTTTTGCTTGCGCCTCTTCAGCCTTATCTAATGCTTCTGATACTTTCTTCTCTTTTTCTTTCACTTCATCTATACTATCGACAGCTTTAATAATTTTATCGATTCCCTCTTCTTCTACCTTTCTACGCTTTGCCACTCTTTCATTTACTTTCTCTTCCACATCTTTTGCTTTTTGAAGCATATTCTCTGCATTTGATATTACAGCTTTTTCAAGTTCATCATCTTTTTTCTTTTGTAACACTTCATTTGCAATGTCTTTCGCTTCTAAATACTTACCGTCTTTTAATGCTGTTGCTCCCTGATCCATTTTCTCAGCAACTTCTTTATATGATTTCGCTTCATTTCCTGATTTCTCTTTTTCTGCTTTTTCGAACCACATTGTTGCATCACTATACTTTTCATCTTTCAATGATTGCATACCTGTTTCAATATATGTGTCATAATTGCTACATCCAGCCATTACGACTAATAGAAAAAGCATAACAAAACTTAATTTTTTCATGCTGTTGTCTCCTTTTCTTTGCAAGCTCACTTTACTTTAACATACATGAAAAAGAGTTTCAAAAACTAAAATACTAATTTAGTCATTTTTATTTTATTAAGTCACATTTCCTTTTAGACAGACACATCCACTTGCTTTTTCATTACATGCTTCTTTACTCCTACTAATACAACTAACAATAAACCTACGCCTAATGTCATCATAACAATGCTAGTTGGCAACATATCTAATAATAATCCATACACAATCATACCGAGCGGTGCGATTGCAGTAGAAATTGTTTCAAGTAAGCCGAAAACGCGTCCTAAATAACTTGGATCTGTCGTCTTTTGCAAATGTACTTGCATCGGGATATTTACAACCATCATTGATATACCAGTTAACATCATAAAAGCGATATAGTAAATAAAACTTGCTACTTTCGGGATGGTGACTACTAATGGAAACACTGTACATAAACTCAAACTCGCAAATAAAAACAACCCAATATAAACAGAGCGAAACGGATCATTCACTTCTTTACGTACTGATAACGCAATTGCACCAATTAACATCCCAACTGCTAACATTCCCTCTACAACACCGAGTTGTTTCGAAGATAGATGCAAATTTTGAACAATAATATATGGAAGTGAAACGAAAAGTGCACTCGCAAAAAAGTTTACCCCTACTGCAATTTTCATTAAACCATATATTTCATGCTGTCTTTTCACATATGAAAACCCTTCTTTTATACTCGTCAAGAAATGCTCTTTACTTTCAGCCTTTTCTTTTTTGTATAAATCAAATACGATAAACAATTGCACAACAACCGCTAAAAAGAATGTAATGCTATTCAATAGGAAAAACGATTTAATTGAAAAGAAACCAAATACAACTCCGCCAATAATCGGTGCTAAAATATTTGATAAAGATGCTGCCGTCTGGTTCAAGGCACTCGCTTTTTGAATACGTCCTTCATCTACTAAACTTGGAATAGATGAAGTTAATGAAACAGAGTAAAAACTCGCACAAATTGATAATAATGCTGCTGAAACATAAATAAACAGAAGTGATGGCCCAAAAGTAGTTGCAAGGATAAACATAATAAACATTGTTAAACTACTTAACAAATCGGTACCGATGACAAGCCATTTTCGATTGACGCGGTCAGCTACAGCACCAGCAATTGGTCCACAGATTAGCCTTGGAATCGATCCACAAATAAGCGTAGTTGCAAACCCCATTCCTGAACCCGTTGTCTTTAATACGTATAATCCCATTGCAAACGTATAAATACCGGCTCCTAGCAAAGACGTCATTTTCCCAATCATCATTAAAATAATATTTCTCGTTGCAATCTTCATTCTTGAATCATTTTGTCCTATACTTATATCCCCCATTTTTGACACTCTCCCCTTAAAAGTTAAATTGTGTTAAACTTATTATATAATTAACTTTCCAATTTTTACAACAAAAAGTTTAATGACATTTAACTTTCTAACTATAAAGGAGCAATTATATGGCTACTCTCGGTGAAAAAATTAAAACGTTACGAAAAGAAAAAAAGCTTACTCAAACTGATCTAGCAGGTTCAGAACTCACAAAAAGTATGCTAAGTCAAATTGAAAATGGAAAAGCTACACCTTCTATGAAAACACTACAATATATCGCTGACAAACTTGAATGTGAAACGAGTTTTTTATTAGAAGAAGATGATGTAGAAATTGTAGGACTCATTCAACAAACGGAGAAACTAATAAAAGCAAACAAGTACGATGAAGTATATGAGGTTTTACTACCGATCGTTCAAAAAGAGCTACCTCCCACTTTGAATACTGCTCGTTTATATAAACAGTTTGTAACAGCTGCGGCTAAAATGAAAGATTACAATATTGAATATTACGTTGAAAAGGCTACTTCTATTTTTGAGAAATATACGTTATACCGGGATAGTACGGAAACAAAATTAAAATTATCCTTTACGATATTCACACGTAAAAAATATGCTGAATGTTTACAACTTATAGCTAGTATCCGAAATGACTATGAAGAGAAACATTTAGAAATGGATCTCATTATACATATCGAATTATATTTATATGAAGCAATTATTTTTCTTGCATGTGGTGATTACGAACAATGTGAAAGTGTCATTTTAGATGCACTTGCATTTTCAAAAAAACATCAAGTGTATTATAAAACAGATGAATTTTATCGTATTTTATCTTATCAAAAAGTAATCACGGCTGATAAAGAACAATATTTACATTACATAAAAAAATCAGAGCAATTCGCCATTTTTACAGAAGATAATTTCTCTGCGGCGGTTATTGATCTTTTAAAAGCTTTCTACTACAACACAATTGCTAATGAATATACAATTGCATTAGAACATTTAGAACAATTTCGAGAAAAATTAAAAGATGAGCCAATTTTTCAAGATGATGGATCATATTATCTTGAAAAAGGAAAAGCTTTGTATGGTTTAAAACAATACGAAGAAGCTTTAAAAACATTGCAACGCGCTATCATACCAGATTATATAAACCATCCACTTGATCACGCACGGCTTACAACAGCTGGGGCATATCGCGCTCTTTGTTATGTGAAACTTAATGATAAAAAAAGAGCTCTTGAAGAAGTAACAGAAGCATATGAAATCGTACAGGCCTATCCTGATTCCATCTTCACTTCATTTATTAAAGAAACATTACAAATAATACAAAAACTTTAAGAATGTCTCTAAATGGTATATTATTCCTCTTTTTTAGCAAAGATAATAATGATGGGAGGAATATAAATGAATATACAACGTGCAATAGAGCTTTCTATGTCAGCAGAACAAGCCAATGTCAATTTTCAAGGCATGCCTGTTATGATTCAACACGTCGATGAAAGCAATGAAACCGCCCGCATATATGAAGTAAAAAACCCAGGACGCGAATTAACTGTTCCAGTTAATAGCTTAGAGGAAATATAAGAAATGCCACTTCTCTTTTGAAGTGGCATTTTTCTTCTTTCAGATTACTTATTATAAATTTCTTCAACTCTTTATTTTACATGAGCTGAAAAAATAAGAATTTTCTACTTCTTTTCTTTTTGTGACCTGCTAAAATACAAACTATGGATTAATTATTCGTACTATACATTAAGGAGGAAAAATAATGGCATCTAATTTAGAAAAAAACCAGCCTTATTATGCAGTTATATTCACTTCTAATTTATCAAATAATACAACTGACTATAATACCGTTGCCGAAGAAATGGAGAAACTTGCAAAGCAACAACCTGGATTTTTAGGTGTAGAAAGTGCACGAGGTAATTCTGGACTCGGAATAACAATTTCTTATTGGGAATCACTTGATGCGATTGAAAATTGGAAGAAGAACACCTTACATAAAGAAGCGAAAAAAAGAGGTCGTGAGCAATGGTATGAAAACTTCCACCTGCGTATTTGTCTTGTTGAGAAAGAATTTAAGTTTCATAGAGGTACTTTATAACTATGAAGGAAAAATTAGCTCTCGTTATTGTTCATGAAATATATGGTGTGAACGACCATATGCATCACGTTACCCAGCACTTTACTTCATCTCATATAGACGTATTCTGTCCTAATCTTCTACACTTACAACATGCATTTCATTATCGTGATGAAGAAAAGGCATATGAACATTTTGTAAATCATATTGGATTTGATGATGGAAAAAAGCAAATTGAAGAATTCATTTCTCATCTTTCTAGTAGTTATACACATATTGGACTTATCGGCTTTAGTGTTGGAGCTACCATCTCATGGCTATGTAGTAACAATCCGAAAATAGATTTTATTATCGGATGTTACGGTTCTCGTATACGCGACTATGTTCACATAAAGCCTACATGCTCTACATTACTTATATTCCCTGAAAAAGAAGCTAGTTTTTCAGTATCCTCTTTAATTCACACATTGCAGCAACAAAAGAATCCTTTATTAGAAATAAAACAACTACACGGTGAACATGGATTTCTAAATCCGTACACTGAAAAATATAACGGGCACTCTACAAAACAAGCATACAATTTAATAGATTCATTTCTTGTAAAGTGAAACTTCAATCAGTGGGGGGGGGCATCCCCCACCTAATCTCTTTTCTTACGTTGAGTTTTAAGGTGTGGGTCTTACTGCCCATGCGTGATAAAAACAATCTTATACAGGAGACTCAAAATGACGCTGACATTACTCTTACTTGTTTTCATACTCATTGCCTTTATCTCAGCGCTAACTATCATTTTTAAAACCGTAAAAAAAGGGCTATTTTTCAACCGCCCCTACTTACAATCTATTATCGTTTGCCTTTTATTTTTTACTAATTGGATCTTATATGTAACAACTTTTTATTCGTTACTTCCCGAGAAAATTAGTGAGTTCCTATTCCTACCCATTTGGTTTTTCCTTTGTATTTTAGGTTTTATAACTTTCTGGCGTGAATGGGGAAATAATCGTGTATTCTCCATATGTATCGGTTTTCTTTCCTTGACTAGTTTTTTATTTGGATTATTGTTGTTAGTTCTTTCCGGGATGTAATAGAAGAAGGAAGAAAAGCCAACTTTCAACTTTTCTTCCTTCTATGTTTACCTTTAGTTTTCACTGTCACTGATTCACAAGGTGTATAATATATTTGAGGTGTCGCCTTATCAACAAACATCATAAACGTAATAAAGCCGATAATAAAGAAAATAAATAACGTTAACAAAATTGCTCCTATCGTTAAAAGTATCATAACACCACCCCTATATTTTTCATGTTATTACACTTTTCGCTATGATATGAGTGTAATCCTTTTTAGAAAAGGAAACGTAACAAAATAATCACAATCACTCCCGTTAATACTGTACCTAATAAACTACGAGTATATATCGCTACAAGAAATGTTGGAATTGCTGCAATAAGATAATCCCACTGCATCGTTTCATGCATAAATAAAACTTGTGCTAAAAGCGCTGCTAATATCGCAATTGGTATGTAATTTAACCATTTTAAACCCCAGTCAGGAATTTGTAGTTTGCTAAATACGAGTAGAGGTAAAATACGTGGCACGATTGTAACAGCTCCTGCTGCTAGTAAAAGTAATAATACATCTAATCTCATTTCCATTTTTCAATCAACACTCCAATCGTCGCAGCTAGTAAGGTTGCGATAATAACCGCTATACTATCTGGCATAAATAGGTGTGAAACGTATGCGATAATAATCGCTACAATTGCAACACTTAAATGAATTGCTAGTTTCGGTTTACTACTTATGAGCTGAAGAACAAATAATCCGATAAACATCGCTGGTAATGCATAATCCATGCCGTATGTATGTGGATCTGGTATCCACTCACCAAATAGCCCGCCAATGATAGTGGCAAGAATCCAATTTAAATACGCTGTTACATTAAGCCCTATCATCCATCTTTCACCTAAATATCCTTTTTGCGCAGCATGCTGCACTGCAACGCCGAAAGTTTCATCTGTAATTTGCGAACCGATGATTAGGTTTTTAAATAGAGGAATTTTCGTAAAGTACGGTGCAAGTGCAGCACTCATAAGAAGGTGGCGCAAGTTAACAAAAAATACAGTAAAAATAATTGCGGAAGCAGGAGCACCGGCTGCATACATACCAGCTAATATAAATTGGGCAGAACCTGCATAAATTAAAGTGGACATAAATGCAATTTCAATGATGGAGAAACCAGCTGTTTTTGCAATTACACCAGCTGCTATACCGATGCTCAAGTAACCAAATACAGTTGGTAAACAATCTTTTACTCCTTGCTGAAATGTATCGTCACTCTGCAAAGCTACATGTGCCTGAGCTTTACTCATCTCTATCATCCTCCATTCCTTCTAAAGTTCGTTTTCCTGTTACGACATGAACTAAATCTATATTTTCACGCCATAACGTATCTAACTTATCAGCTCCAAATTCCTTTGTGATTTCTTCAACCATAATATCGTGCCGCACATACTCTGTAGCAACGAGAACTAGCGCTGGGTCATACGTTGTAACGGCCCATGAAGTGCTATCATTTGAGAAGTTCGCAATTAATACTTCCTCTCCATCACGAGCAATAACAGTTAAATGACCACCCATTCTCTTTTCAACAACGTGGGGCGTCATATAATTATGATGAAACGTCGCTCCTATTTTTGTTTCTGGAGCTCCAAATAAGATTGAAAATATATGTACGCCTTCCTCTTCCTTTTGATGAATGTATGGCTCAATTTCATGCACTTGTTCTTCCCATACAGAAATCCATAATTCTTCCTTTGCCCTATTAATTATATTGCATATTTCTTTTAAAACACGATCATTTGAGCGAATATGCGAAATTACATCTATTTGTCGCTCTTGTTCTAAACAATTTAATTTCTCATCTAAAAATTCAAAGGACTTTTCAAAGTCTTTTCGCATTCGATTCATTAATTCGGTAGCTGGTACTGGTACATATTTAACTGGTTCAGAAGGTACAATATGCACCGCTCCTTTATCCATTAACTTACCGAGTACCTCGTAAATCATAGAACGAGGTACTCCTGTTTGTTTACTCACTTCATAGCCTGTTACTGGAGAATGTTTTAACAATCCAATATACGCTTTACATTCATATTGGGAAAATCCCAACTTTTGTAATTCCTTTATAATTTCATCCATCGGTAACCCCTCACAATCTAAATCGCTCTTACTTCAAAACGACGATTTTGCTTCCCTTTACTTTTTACTTTATCAATAACAAGTGTTCCTATTTCACTCGTATTTTTCACATGTGTGCCTCCACAAGCTTGTTCGTCTAAATTTTCAATTGTAACAATGCGGATTTCTTGGATAGTAGTTGGCAGGAGATTTATTGCTGTTTTAATCATTCCTACAGCATTTTCTGCTTCTTCGCGGCTCATATAACGAGTGGAAATTTCTTTATTTTGCTTAATAAGTTTATTCACTTCCTCAACAATTTCTTCTACTTCCACGCTCGATAACTCTTGTAACTCATTAAAATCGATACGTGCTTTATCAGGATAAATTTGATTTCCGGTGCATAAAGCTCCATACTTTTCATAAACAACAGCTCCGATAAGATGCAGTAAAGAGTGATGACGCATTAAATTATGACGTCTTTCCCAATTTATCTCTAATTTAACTGGACCTAACTTTACTTGTGCTTCGTCTTTTATATAGTGAACTATTTCTCCTTGCTCCTTCTTTACTTTTTCAACTTCAAATACAGACCCATCTTGTACAATGACACCCGTATCACATTCCTGTCCTCCACCAGTTGGATAAAAAATTGTTTCTTTTACAAATACTTTATTCCCTTCTACTCTTATCACTTCTGTTTCGCAACTCGTTTTGTATGCATCTTCTAAATATAATGCCGTTGTCATACTCTCACCTCTTTAGTAGTTATAGTTA
Organism: Bacillus sp. RB3; assembly: GCF_030164735.1. Classification (NCBI taxonomy): domain Bacteria; kingdom Bacillati; phylum Bacillota; class Bacilli; order Caryophanales; family Bacillaceae; genus Bacillus; species Bacillus sp. RB3. The sequence continues at coordinate 10,564 of NZ_JASNGE010000024.1, read as the reverse complement.
TACCTACTAATATAAAAAAGAAGCTCTGCAAAGTAAATTGATAATTCTGAAATTTAAAATTAATAAAAGACTCCTTTATTAGGAGTCCACTATCTCAATATTTCATTCGCTTCTTTTTCATAAATTTTATCAAATGACGTCATAACGCGCTGTGATGCTTGAATCATCTTTTGATCTGTCATAAGATCTGCCATCTCTTTCGTCATATCAACATTTGAATTTTCTAGCATATGATTTTTTACTATTCCTGTTCCGTTCGGTAAATTAGCAATGTTTCCTTCTGCTAGTGTAAAGCTTTTGTTTTCACGTTGCACGAGACGTGCATTCGTTTCGGCATCTACTGTTTTTGTTTGCAAACGAGCAATATTATTTTGTGTTACCTCATCATATAATGTACCATCTGCTTGTACAGCAACCTTTGCTCCTTCTGGAATACGAATACGCTCATTATTCTCTCCCATTACGAAAGCACCAGATGATGTTTGTAAATAACGATCACTATTTAATGTGAAACTACCATCTCTCGTTAAAAACGTTTCATCATTTTTAGAAGTAACGAAAAATGATGTTGTGCCGGCCGCGCCGTCATCTAAAAAGAAATCTGTAGCGCTATTTGTCATTTGTATATTTCCTTGTACTAAATTCACATGCGTTGCAGCTGGTACTACAGCGTAATCGACCGAACCGATATTTGTTACCGCCCCATCTCCGCGGCGATATGTGTCTTGTACATCAAATACTTTAGACGTCATATTTTCTGCTTTAAATCCTGTCGTTTGAGCATTTGCAACGTTATTCGAATGAACATTAATGCGCTGCATGTAATTCATCATGCCCATAGAACCTATATAAAGACCGTTCATATTCGTTTGAATAAGGCAAGCGCCTTATTCTTCACCTCTTTTCTACGATGTTTGTAACATTTGTTTCGCTAAATGTTCAGCTGTAGCGATATGTATATTTTTCTTTATGTCTTGGCCATCTGTCATTAATACAATAGGAGCTGATGATACTGCTGGAATTTTCAACAATTCGCCACTACTTGCTGTTTCATCAAATTTCGTAAACACAATACCATCTATATGAATATCTTTAAAGTTTGTAATAATTTCAATCATATCTTTACTTTTCATTGAAGCTGATAACGTTAAACAAATATAATCTGGTTCTACTTGTCCCATCGTTTCAATCATTTCTTCCACTGTTTCTGACGTACGATAATTTTTCCCTGCTGTATCAATTAAAATATAATCGACGCGTGCTTCTTCTTTAAAATACGTAAGCGCTCTTGTCATTGCAGCTTCATCACGCACAGCAATTACTTCAGATCCAATTGTCTTTACGTTATCTTGCAATTGCTGTACTGTTCCTATGCGCGAATGATCTGTCGTTATAAAACCAACTGTTTTTTTCTTACCGTGAAATTGCCATGCCATTTTCGCGAGTGTCGTCGTTTTACCAACGCCAGTTGGACCGATTAATGCAATTGTTTGTACTTCTTTTTCAAAGACGTTTTCCGTATTGAAATGAGATTTCATATCTTCCAATATGTACCTGATAACTTCTTCTTCCGTAATCATCGTTGCATTTTCAAACTTTATTTTTAACTTTTCAGCATATGCATGAATGAAATATTGTTCCACATCGTTTTGTTCTAGCATCCGAATTACTTTTTGAATAATAAACGGTACAGATTCTTGATTTTCTTTCTTTGGAACTACTTCTTCTTTCTTTACTGGAACGACTTGTTTCACAACTTTTTTCTTTTTCGTTACTTTCGTTACTTCCGTTTCTTTCATCGGTTTCACAACGACGATTCCTTTTTCAAACAGCTTTAATAGTTTCTCTTTTTTTCTTGCCCATTCTTCACTATTTCCTGTTTGCATCGCCGCGTATGACATAGAAGTCGTTACGTTTTCTAAATTGTGCAGTACTGATTGAATTCCATTCGCCTTCACAATTTGTTCTGAAGGATCATTCACAACATCCATTAACTGTTCATGAAATTGAGCTGTACCTTCATTCACTTCTTCCTGTTTTTCTTCTGGAAAAGCAACTAACATTTCATAATCCTTTTTCCAAAAAAACGGTATATTTCGTTTTACACTTTCATCGACAACATAATAATAATCTGTACCATATTGGTCAAATAACTTTCGATACAATTCATTTTTCGAAGCTGCTTTTATTCGCATTAACGCTTCTTTCTTTTCTGTACTTTCCATTACTTCACCCCCTACTATTCAATATAGGCAATTTGATCCACAACAATTTCTGGTGCTAATTCACTAATACAAAGTACTTGTGCTTCCACTTGATAACGTTCTAGCAGTCTTACAATCGCAAATCTAAAATCTTTTCTACGTGTTAATAACACCGGTTCTCTTCCCATTAAACGTGCTTGCTTAAAGACGCGCTGCACTTGCTCAACGACACGTGTTTCTAAATCTAAATCCCAGTTTAATAAGTAACCTTGATATGAATTATTCACAACATCCGCATCTAACTCGATTGAATCAGAGAAGAGCGCTGCATATATTTTTCCGTCCGGATTTTTCGCATTTTCACAAATAACTTTTGAAATACATTCACGAACAAATGATGTTACACCATCCACGTGGTTTTGATAAATTTCTTTGCCGTCAATAATACCTTCAATAATTGTTGGTAAATCACGAATAGAAATACCTTCTTTTAGAAGTTGTTTAATAACATTTTGAACAAGTGATAAATCAATTTCTTTTTTCTTAATCTCTTCTAATAGAACGCCATTATCATTTTCAAGCGAGTTAATTAAGTCTTTTACATGTTGGCGCTGAATTAATTCATGAAGATTACGTCTAACGACAACATCTAAATGTGTAATTAATATGCTAAGTGGCTCTAAAACTTGATAGCCTTTCATTTGTGCATCTTGCACCATATGCTCTAAAATCCAATATCCATCTTCACCGAAAATTGGATCTTTCGCTGGCTCTGCATCTAAATCAGCCATTACGTTTGGTGTTTTCAGTGCTAATAAATAACCTGATTTTAAAACACCTTCAGCCGCCTTCGCACCTTTAATTCGAATAATGTAACGTCCGCGTGGCCTAAAGCTCGTATTATCTTTAAAGTTAATTCCAGGAACGTTAATACCAAGGTCAGTAATAATTGACTTCCTCATAAGAACAACTTTATCACGCGCTGTTTCCCCGTTAATTTTTTGCTTTACAAGTGCTGCTAAATCTAAACCGAGTTCTACTATAATTGGATATTTATCCGTAAATACTCCGAATGAATCTTCCACTTGTTGCAGTTGTTCATCTTCGCCTTGGATCATTTCTATTTCTTTTTGAAGCTCGTCTTCTTTTTCTTTCTTTATTCGATTTTTATTACGAATTCCTAAGAAGATAATTGTTCCGCCAACGAGTGCGAATGGTAGAAACGGTAGCGGAGTAAAAATACCCATTGCGATAAATAAACCACCGAGCGCATATACAACGACTTCATGCGCTAATAACTCTTTAAAGATACCTTCTGTTACTGTATCCGGTGAACCGTCAAATACACGCGTTACGATAATACCTGTTGAAATTGCAAGCATTAACGAACCGATTTGGTTTACGATTCCGTCACCGACAGTTAACTGTGTATAATGAAGAGCCGCATCCGCAAAGCTCATCCCTTGCTGCATCATTCCGACAATTAAACCGAAAATAATGTTTACGAATAAAATGACAATCCCGAAAATAACGTCCCCTTTAATGAACTTTCCGGCACCATCCATCGCCCCGTAAAACTCTGTTTCCATATTTAATTTTTTTCGTTTTGCTTGTGCATCTTTTTCTGAAATAATACGCTGGTTTAAATCAGCATCGATAGACATTTGTTTCCCTGGTAAAGAATCAAGTGTAAAACGAGCTGCAACTTCAGCTGTACGAGACGCACCGTTTGCAACGATAAACTGGAATATGATTAATACTGTAAAAATAACGATACCAATTAATAAGTTTCCGCCAATTACGAACTGGCCAAACTCTTCAATAACATGACCTGCATTTCCATCTGTCAAAATCGCTCGCGTCGTCGAAACGTTAATCGATACGCGGAAAATCCCGATTAATAACAACATCGTTGGAAATGACTTTAATTCATCCCACTCGTTAATACTTGTCGCTCGCATATAAATAAGCACTGACATACTTAGTAGAAAAACGATAATGATATCAAGTATAAATGGTGGAAGTGGAATTAAGAGCGCCACTACGAATGACGCTGCTAAAAAGATAGAAAAATAGGTTCTTGCAGAATCTATCTTAAACAAAGAGATCTCCTCCAAACGCGCTATTATACTTCAAGTTCATTCGTCTGAATTAAATAGCGCATAACTTCAATTACAGCTACATATAAATCTTCTGGAATCGTCTCATCTTCCTCGACTTGATAATATAAAGAACGAGCAAGCGGACGGTTTTCCACCATTGGTATTTCTTGTTCACGGGCAAGCGTTCGTATATATAATGCGAGCTCATCTTCCCCTTTTGCAACGACAATTGGTGCTGCATCAACGTGTTTATTGTAACGAAGTACGACCGAAATATGAGTCGGGTTGTTTACAATAAACGTTGCGCCATCCATCTTCTTCGCAATTGTTCCTTGCAAGATTGCATGCATAAAGTTTTTTCGTTTCCCTTTAACTTGCGGGTCCCCTTCATTATCTTTATGCTCTTGTTTCACTTCTTCTTTTTTCATCTTAATATCTTGCTCGTACTCCCATTTTTGATAAATGAAATCAATAATAGAAAGAACGATTAAAATAATTAAAATTGCTAAGAAAATAAATTTAATTTCCCTAATAATTTCAGTAAGGGATGCAGTCCAGTTAAATCCAATCATACTGACAATTTTCTCTAAATTCTTTTTAAAGAGAACGTAAGCGACGTAACCGATTAATCCCATATAAAATAGTGATTTCAAAATATCTACTAAACTTTTACGACTAAACAGTCTCGTAAAATAGTTTTTCGGATTAATACGTGACGCTTTCGGTTTAATGACTTTAGAAGAAAATAGGAAGCCGACTTGAATCATATAATTGAATAAATGAAAAGCGTATACGAGTATTAATATCGGAGCCGATACTTTCAGTAATAAAATCCCCATTAAATAAAAATACTCGGTTGAATCTGTATTTTTTCCAATTTGATCAAACAGCACCGCTACGGAATTTGCAATCTCATACCCTAGCCAATCTCCGAAGAAATAAACGACAACTGCTAATACGAGAATGGAAAATAAATTATTTAAATCTTTACTCCGGGCAATGTTCCCTTCTTCACGCGATTTTTTACGCTTCTGCGGGGTGGCCTTTTCTGTTTTATTATCCTTTGCCATGCGAGTCCCCCTACTTCGTTAAGAAAAAGTTAAATAGTTTCGTATACTCTTCAAGTAATACATCCGTCATATTTTTAAACACATAACCGAGCATCGGTACACTCATCGCAATAAACAAAATCCCACATGTAATTTTAATTACGTATGCATTCATAAAAACGTTTAATTGCGGAGCGTTTTTTGCAATTAAAATTAGAACAAAGTTAATGATGAATAAACTTCCCATAAGCGGAAGAGCAATTTCAACCGCTGATGTGATCGCAAATAATAGCGTTGCGAGTAGACTATCTAAGAAACTAGTCGTCAACAATTTTGAAATCGCCTCTGTATATTGAAACGACTTTAAAATCGTGGCAACGAAATAATTAATGCCGCCAAGTGAAATAAAAATAATGAGAAAAAATATATCAAAAATGGTTGATAGTAAAGTAGACTGTGAGCCCGCATTTACATCAAACAAACTTGCTTGTGATAAACCGATATCAAAGTCTAAAATATGCCCGGCCATTTTCGGAATGTTCCACAGCATTTCTACAATTTTTGAAAGTGATAATCCAATTACAATTTGCGTTCCTGCATAAGCTGCAACGTCCCAAACTGTCTTGATGTGAGAGACATCCACTTGATCAGCCACTGTAATTGAAAGAGCAAGTCCAACTGTAACCTTCGCCATTGCTGGAATGGATCGTCCTGAGAAAAACGGTAAAAAATATAAAAATGAAGTAATGCGGCAAAACGCAAAAAACGTTGCCGCCCATAATTCCATATTCATTTCAGTTCACCTATCTTAGTACGAACGCAATAGCGATGGGATTTTATCAAATAAATCTAAAATAAGTGTCGTTAACTCTTGGAACATCCACGGACCTAAAATGATAATAACGAGGACAATACTCGCCATTTTCGGTAAAAACGTCAGCGTTTGCTCTTGAATTTGCATCATCGCCATAATGACAGCGATGATAATAACGACAATCATACTTACGCCGGCAACCGGCATTAAAATCATAACCCCTTTATAAAAAAAGGTTTGAAAAATATCTATAATTGGTGACGTATTCATTTATATGACTCCTATCACATAGCATCAAACGCTTCAGGCGACCGTTTTAAACATAATGTCGACGATTTTTGTATATCCACCTAAATATACGAAAACGAGTATTTTAAACGGTAAACTTAAAATCATCGGCGGTACCATCATCATCCCGAGGTACATTAAAAGTGTACTAATAATCAAATCTATAAATACAAACGCTAAATAAATGAACATCCCTGTTAGTAAACCTTTTTGAATTTGCGTTAACGTAAAGGATGGTACGAGCGTAAATAGTGAAAGATCTTTCAAATCTTTCGGCAACTCTTCTCCGCGTACTTTCAGCATCATTTTTAAATCATGCTTATACGTATGCTTTGACATATATTCTTTCATAATAGGAGCTGTCGTTTCCGCAGCTTGACTTACTGTTATTTTCTCTTTCGTCATCGGATCCCACACATCACTCTTCAGTTGCCCGAGTACAGGCTGCATCGTAAAGAGTGATAAAAATAATGCAAGTCCAACAAGCACTTGGTTTGGTGGTAAATTCATTACCCCAAGTCCTTGACGTGTAATCCCTAGAACGATCATAAAATAAGTAAAATGTGTAAATAATAGAACGATAGAAGAAGATAATGATAAAAGGGTAACGAGCGCAAATAGTTGTACACTTGAATTACTCGTAAACTCTTTTCCATTTTCGAAATTAATAAAACCGTTCGGGGCTGCATACGCTGGATTTACAAAAATAATTGAAAAAACGATAGAAAATACGAAAATAACGGCTAATAATGATAACTGTTTCTTTATTCTCATGATGGATCCTCTACTTTTTTCGTTTCACTCTTCACCGCGTCTTCTAGTGCTTGTTGAAACTGATTTCCTGTTCCGGTTAATTGCACAGACTGCACACCGTTATTACTAATAACAGTGAACACTTGCTTTCCGTCCACTTCAAATAAAAAGGCACTCGTTTGATGATTTAAATAAACGCCGTCTTTTACTTGTATATGGCCATTTTCACCCTGCTTAAAAAACTGCTGTTTGCGCGTCTTTTTCGTCATATAATATGCACCGTAGCCGAGCGCACCAAACAGTAAAACGACTTGAAATAAGGTCGTCATATACGACATATGACTCCTCCTCTACTCTTTATCTTGCATTTGACTTTGCGCTTTCATAAGCGCCGCTTGTTTCTTATCAGCTTCAATTTCAGAAATGATAATACCGAATTTCTCGTCCATTACGATTGCTTCACCGATGCCGACTTTCATATTACTTAAATACACATCTACTTTATGTCCTAAGTTTTTCTCTACTTCAAGAACATCGCCAACTTTTAACTGCTTTACATCACCAAGTGTAATAGATGACTTTCCAAGCTTTACACCAAGTTCAATCGAAATATCTGAAACAGTATCAATATGTGCTTTACCTGCTTCATTTCGCTTTCCTGCAAAATCTTCTAATCCCATTAATGACACGGGAGATACTTCATGCTTCATATGGATCCTCCTACTCTACAAAACTTTTAAATAGGAGCGCCTTACGCGTTCCATCTTTTCCAATAAAACAATTAAATTTATGCTTTCCATCTACATAACCAAGTAATTCATCCGAAACTTTCGTATGAAGCGGAATTATATCGCCTTCTTCAATTTGTTCAATCTCACTCATTGTCATTTTCTGCTCACCAATTGCAACGTGAACAGGTTTGTACACTTGATTTACTTTCATTTCCACTTCAGACATATACTTTTTACGTTTATCTGAAGAATGTTCGACAATATTTTCAGACGTTAACTTATCCATAATTTCTTCAACAGATAAGAATGGAATTCCGATACGCACCGTCGTATTCCAAAAATCTGTTTTCATATTTACGTTAAGTAATGAAATGATATCACTCGCTGTCGTAATCTTTAATGCATTCGGATCTGTTTCTGTCGTTACAAATTTCGGTTCAATCGCAACAACACTTTCAAATGATTGCTCTAAATTTTTACAAAGAAGCAAGAATATATTATCAAGCGTTAAAAACTCAAACGCTGTTAACGGTCTGCGCATCGTAAAGTTACGCTTACTATCTCCGCCAAGCCAACATTCATGAATATAAATAACGAATGCTAAATCAATCTCAATAACAATTTCTCCAAGCTCTGGTAAACCGAGATCAATTACGCAATATAAATAATAATCTTTCGGCATTTTCTCCACATATTCACTCGTAAATGGAACTTGCTCAACTGTTGAAGGCTCTAGTTCAATTGGAATACGCATACGCGCTGATAACGTCTGTGACGTCTGTTTTCCAAAAGTAGAAGCAATCGCTTGCAAACTACGTAAATGCTCAACACCGAACTTCTCTGGTCTATTAAAATCATACTCTTGAAATTTCTCTTGCTTTCCTGCTTCTTGTGCGAAAGCTGGCATTTCCTCGCCTTCATTTACCGCCTTCAGCAGGGCATCAATTTGCTCTTGGCTTAATTTTTCGCCACTCATGACAATCCCCTTCCCTACCTTTTCAATTCAACGATTTCAACGTACATTTTTCCATTCTTCGTTAAAATCTTTCCGGTTCCAATCTCTTCATTCTCAAGCATAAGACGCACCGTATTTTTCGTTGAATTTTCAAGACGATACAATGTACCTTTCGTAATATGAAGCAGATCTTCAATTTTCTTTTTCGTATTTCCGATTTCAAAATAAATTGTTAACGGAATATCATCTTGTAATTTCAAATCTAGCCAACTCCCATATCATGTTCACGAAAATTTCATGTTCTCTCTATATATGAAACTTCTTATTTTGAAACGTCGATATTTAATATTTTTTTAATATATCCTTGCGTTTCTTTAAATGGCGGTACGCCTCCGTACTTTCTCACATTACCAGGACCAGCATTGTAAGAAGCAAGTGCCAATACTAAGTCACCGTTATTTTTCTTTAAATAACCACTTAACTCTTTCACGCCACCTTCAATACTTTCAGCTGGTGAAAAGGGATTCTTCACACCCATCTCCTTCACATTCGCTGGCATAAGCTGCATAAGTCCCATCGCACCGGCATGTGACACCGTTTTCGGATTAAAATTAGACTCTACTTCAATCATTTTTTGAATTAACGTTTTCGGAATTCCATATGTACGACTTACACGATCAATAATATCCTCATACTTCCCTTCATTGGAAGAACGTATTTTTTGAATATTATACTTCTTCGTTAATCCCCACGTATCAGCAGCCTCATTTTTCGTTTCTGGGAAACGTCGTTCAAACTCTTTTTGCGCAACTTGCACTTCATCTGCTTTCTTCGTTTCACCCTTTTCTTCGGGCTTACTCGCTTCATCTACTTTTTTCGTTTCACCCTTTTCTTCGGGCTTACTCGCTTCATCTACTTTATTAATAGATTGTTCCGGCTTATTAACAACCGTTTCTATTTTCGTAGATTGTTCCGGCTGACTCATATCTTCTATTTTTGCCGGCTGCGTAGTAGCCTTCGTCTCCCTCGCAGGTTCACTCTGCAACTTCTCTTGAAAACGACTACTAACAAATGCTTGTGGACTACTTAGCTTTTGCTGAATTTGTCCTTTTTTATATGCAAGCACTTCTTTTACTATATTTCCAACTAACATAATATCACCTTTTCGGTAAACAAAGATAATCTAATATTAGAGTTTTTTTTTAAAGTTTGCAATAATCCTTTTGATAATATTGTAATAAAAAAATGAACAAATAGGAAATTATCATTTTTTTATATTCATTAATTACAATTATTCGTTGACACGATATACACCAAGGATTACAATTAATCTCGAAATTGATTTTTTTGCATATTTACGTTTAACAATTAACAGAAAAATCAATATAAAAAAATGGGGGTTCTTAACATGAGAATTAATACAAATATTAATAGCATGCGTACTCAAGAGTACATGCGACAAAACCAAGACAAAATGAACACTTCTATGAACCGTTTATCTAGCGGTAAATCAATCAACAGTGCAGCTGACGATGCGGCTGGTTTAGCTATTGCTACTCGTATGCGTGCAAAAGAAGGCGGATTAAATGTTGGGGCTCGTAACACACAAGACGCTATGTCTGCTTTACGTACTGGTGACGCTGCATTAGGTTCTGTTTCAAACATCTT